>NZ_SMKP01000088.1:0-40104 GCF_004349015.1 Nonomuraea diastatica | reverse complement strand
GCCCCGCCCCATCTCGACGACCCCGAGTACGGCCTGCCGCTCCACGTCCACCTGGCCGCCCTGATGCGCCTGCGCGACGAGGGCGAGCACGCGCGTGGCGGGCTCCTGGAGCGGTTCGTCGCGCGGGAACTGGACGAGTGGGCACTGGCCTGGCCCGCCGGTCCCCAGCGGGTGGACGACGCGACCGCGCGCCAGGCCGCAGTGCTGGACCCGGCAACCGCACACCAGGACACGGCGGTGGACCCGGCGACCGCGCGCCAGGCCCTGGTGGTGGTCACGCTCACCGCGCCCACGCCCGCCGAACTGCCCGGCCTGCTCCCGGCCGTACCGGGACTGCGCGACGTCGCGTCCAGCGGGCCCGGGCTGGACGGCCGCGTCCAGGACATGGCGGCCTGGCTCCGCCGGATCCTCCCCGGCGGCGAGCGGCTCGTCCCGCCGGGCCCCGACCTCGTGGCCGAACAGCTCCTGTCCGGCACGGAGGGCCTGGAATCGCTCGTGCTCGCCGTGCACGACCTCGACGGCCGCACGGTCCGGCACCTCGTACGGATGTTGGACGTCCTGCGGGTGTCCGCGGGTGGGGAGCGGGTCAGGTCGGCGCTGCGGACGCTCGTCACGGCCAGGGCCGGCAGCCTGGTCGAGGAGGCCGTGACCCATCCAGGCACGCGACTCGGCGACCTGGTCAACGCCGTACTCGGGCTGATTCCCGCCGAACCGGAGGTCATGGCCGCATTACCGGTACGGGCTGGGCGGGCCCGGCTCGGCCTGCGGGCCCTCGACGTGACGCTCAGCGAACTGGCCGTGCACCGTCACCGCGCACGAGGCGAGCGGACCTCCCTGGCGGAGGCGCTGTCCATGTTGTCGGGCCGGCTGGCGGCCGCGGGGCGAGTGGGTGAGGCGGTCGCCGCGGCGGCCGAGGCCGTGGAGATCCACGCGGCCGCTCCCCCGTACGAGGAGGCGGCCGTACGGGCGGAAGCGCTGTTCGACCTGGGGGCCTGCCTGCTGCTGGCGGGCGAGGCCGGTGGCGCGCTCAAGCCCGCGCGGGAGGCGGCGGCGAGGTTCCGGGTCCTGGCCGAGGACGAGCCCCGGTATTCGGATGAGGCCGCGCGGGCACACCACAACCTGGCGTGCGCGCTGCTGGAGACCGGGCGGCTGGGCGAGGCGGTCCGGGCGTTGGAGGCGGCGGGCGGGGACGGCGAGTTCGCGGCGCACCTGGCCGCCCTCCTGTCCGTGCCTGCCGCGCGCCACCCCGACACGACCTCACAACCCCCGGCACCACGCATCGCACCCCCACGTACACCGCACACCACAGCGACACCACCGCCACGCACACCACACACCACAACTCCACTGCCACCGGCGCCGCACACCACCGACCCGCTACCAGCGCCGCACACCACCGACCCGCCATCAGCGCCGCACACCACTGATCCGCCACCGGCGCCGAGCGTCACCGATTCGCCGCCGCGCCATGGGGCGGCCGGTTCCCTCCTTGGCGAGACAGGAACAGGGGAAACCGGGACAAGCGACACCGCGACCAGCCGATCCCAGGCGGGAGGCGTGGAAGCGGGGGATGTCGTCGGGGCCGGGCCTGGGACGGGGGTTGTCTGGGCCGGTGGGGTGGTGTCGTCGGTGCCGGGGCTGGCGGCGAAGGGCGGTGTGCGGCCGCTCGGCGTCCCGATCGGGGACATGGGTTTCCCGTCGACGGACGCCGTCGCGGCGCCCGCACCGCTGATGCGGTTCGACGGGCCGGATCCCGCAGCGGTGCCCGAGCTGGCCGCGTGCCTGGCCAGGGCCGTCACCGCCGCCGTCGAGCACGTGGCCCCGACCAGCAGGGACGTGGCCCACCGCCTCCACCTTCTCGCCGCCTGGCTCGAAGCGCGGAACAAGCCGGCCGACGCCCTGGTCCCCGCGGGGGAGGCCGTCGTACGGCTGCGCGGCCTGGCCGACGAGGAACCCGGGCTGCGGTCCATGCTGGCGGAGACCGCGAGCATGCTGGCCAGGCTCCATGCGCGGCTGGAGGACCTGGACGCCGCCGCACGTTCCGCTGCGGAGGCCGTACGGAACCTGCGGGCCCTGGTCACGCTCGACCCTGGCGCGCATCGCGCCCGCCTGGCCGGGCAGTTGCTGGTGCTGGGCGAGTTGCTGCTGGCGGACGACCGGCCCGAGGCGGCGCTTGGCCCGTTGCAGGAGGTCATGTGCGTGGCGGCGGAGCGGCACACCGCGACGCGGGCGAACGCCCGGCGGCTGCTCGGCCTGTGCCTGGACGAGCTCGGAAGGACCGCCGACGGCATGGCGCAACTGGAGATCGCCGCCGAGCTGTACGACGTGGCCAGCGGCCACGCGGGGCAGGTGGGGCTTGCGGAGCCTGCGACGCAGGTCGGGCAGGCGGAGCTGGCGGAGCAATTGGACCAACCGGAGCAAGCGGGACAGGCGGAGCAAGCGGGGCAAGCGGAGCAGGCAGAGCAGGCGGAGCAACCGGAGCCGGGGCAGGCGGGGCAGCACGCGGGGCGCATGGGGCACGCGGCCGGGATACGGGCCAGGCTGGAGCGGATGCGTACGGCGCCGGACGTGCGCGACGGAGAGCGGCCCTGGTTGCTGGCGATGGTCGCCCGCGATCCCGAGCACGCCGTGGCCGGCGCGGAACGGCGCCTGGCGGAGTGCAGGCAGTCCTTCGAGAGGGCGGGCGTACCGGGGCTGGAGGACATCCACGCCTACCTGGCCGCCCAGGCGACGCTCGCTCGCGCCTGGGCGGACGCGGGGCGGGCCGGTGACGGCTTCGCGCTCGCGATGCAGGCGGCCGAGTTGCTGCAGCGGTATCCCGTACCGGATCGGCCGCACGCGATCGTCGTGGGCATGGTCGAGGCGGCGCTCGGGCGTTCGCTCGCCGGGCTCGGCCGCCACGAGGAGGCCCTTCCGCACCTGCTCACCGCGATCGAGTCCTACGAACCGCAGACCGGTACGAGCGCCGCGTTCCGGACGGAGCTGGCGGAGCTTCTCATCCTGGAGACCGTCGCGCTGTCCCGTGCCGGTTGCCCGTCGGACGCGGAGGCCGCCGCCGACCGGCTGGTCGGGCGGTACGAGGGGCTCGTAGCGGACGGGCTCCATGCTCCTCTGGCGCTCGCCGGGGCGCTGCGGCTCCAGGGCGGCATCCGCTTCGCCCGGAGAAACGCCGAGGGCGCGCTCCAGTCGGTCACCCGGGCACTCGACATCACGGGCACGGCGTCCAGCGGCGGGCTGCTGGTCGCCACCTGCCTGGAGCTGGGCGGGCTGTGCCTGGCCGAGCTCGGCCAGAGTGACGCGGCCAAGGCGAAGCTGATGGAGGGAGCGGCGTTGATGGCGGAGCACGGTCGTGTCCCGCCGGATCTCGTCGATGTGCACGTGCGGGCTTTGATCACGCTGGCCGGGCTGCGCGTGGCGGAGGAGGGACCCGCCGCCGGGGTGGCTCTGTGGTCGCGGATTCTCGGCATGCGGCCGTTGCCGGGGGTGGACGTACTGGAGGCCCTGGTCGAAGCCCTGACCGGTTTCGCGGGCGACATATCGGGCTTGGGGCCCGCGCTGGCGGCGTTCACCGACGCTCTGGAGCGGGAGGTGCCGCTGAGCGGCACCGGCGCCGAGCTGCACGCGAAGTACGGGCGGTGCCTCTCGGGGTTCAGTGACACGGCAGCGCGGGCGGACGACGACGGGACCGCACGCGTGGCCTCCGGACTCGCCCCCGAACGGGCCGCCGGACTGGCTGTCCGTGTCCACCGGAACCTCGCCGCGACGTCAGGTGCGCACCGTACAGGGCTCGGCCTCGCGCTGGCCGCCCTGGCCAGGCTCGGCCACGCCGACCTCGCCGTCATGGAGCAGGCCATCGACCTCCTCCCCGAACGACCCGACGACGCACTCCACCAACCCGACGAACGGCCCGCCGACACACTCCACCAGCCGGGCGAACGGCCCGGCGAACGGCCGGGCAGCGCATCGCCCGGCGCGCTCCGCGAGCCCGGTGGCGTGCTGGTCGACCTGCTCGACCGTTATGCCGTCCGGCTGCTCGAAGAGGGCCGGGCCGTCGAGGCCCTGGCCCACTGCGAGCGCGCCGCCGATCTCTGTGACGAGCTGGATGACCCGGCCCTCGCCGCCGTCATCTATGCCAGGCTCGGCACCGGACTGGCCGTGCTCGACCGTCCGCAGGCCGCGCTGGAGGCGATCACCTGGTCGCTGGCGGAGCTGGACCGGGCCGCGGCGGCGGGTCAGGAGCTGCCGCACGTGCGGGCCCAGGCCGTCCGGGTGCGCGGGCAGGTGTTGCGGGCGTTCGGGAGAGGGCAGGAGGCTCTGGCGCATCTGGTGGAGGCGCTGGGACTGTTCACCCGGCTGTCCGACGCGACGGCCACCGCCGAGACCGCCGCGACGATCGCCGACGACCTGCTGACGTCGGGGCGGGCCGAGGAGGCCGCCGAGTACGCCAGGACGGCCGCGTCCGGGTACGCTCCCGGCACCGTCAAGCACGCGCTGGCCACCCAGCGGCTGGCCAGGTGTCACCTGGTGCTCGGCGAGCTCACCGAGGCCAACGCGCTCGTGGAACAGCTGATCCCGATGGGGAGGCGGTCGCCGGACGACCTCACGTACCGGGCGATCCTCGCCGACTCGCTGGCGCAGAGCTCGGAGCTGCTGCCGCTGCTGCGGCTGGACGGCGGGACGGAGGCGGAGGCGAGAGCGCGGGAGGCGATCGCGGTCTACGACGACCTGCTGACCGCGGGCATGGACGCGCAGGCTGTGCACACGGGCCGTGCGGGCGCCTGCCTGGCGCTGGCCTCCGCGCTCAGCATGCGGGGCATGGCCGCCGACGCGATCCAGCCGCTGCGGGAGGCGGTCGCGGCGCTCGAACGCCACGGCCACGGCCATCCCATGCTGCTCGGTCTGCTGTCCAGGGCGATGCTCATGCTGGGCGACGCCCTCATGGAGGCGGGCCGGGCGCTGGAGGCCGGGCTCGTCTTCCACCGGGCCACGCAGGTGACACGGGACACGCTGTCCAGAGCCGTGGCGCACGCCAAGCTGGGCCTCTGCCAGGAGGAGCTGGCCAGGGACGACGCAGCCGACGCCGCGCTGCGGGTCTCCGCGGAGCTGCTCCGCGACCTGCTGATCAGCGAACGCGGCGAGGGGCCGGCCGGGCTCCTCCGCGACGTGCTGCACGGCCGGCTGCGGCTCATGGAGCGGGGCGGCAGGAACGACGAGGCGGAGGCCATCCAGGACGAGCTGCGCCGCCTCATCCGCCCGTAGACCCGGGAGAGCCGCCGGAGAGACCCGCTTCGCGCGCCGCCGCCGTCCCAGCGGGTCCCCTCCGCGGCATCACGCGCCGCTGCCCTCCACCGTCTCTCGTGCCCAGCGGTAGTCGGCCTTGCCTGCCGGTGAGCGCACCATCTCCGCTACGAATGCGTACGAACGGGGCACCTTGTACCCCGACAGCAGCTTCCTGCAGTGCGCGTCGAGCTCCTCCTCCGTGACCTCGACACCCTCCCGCGGCTCGACCACGGCCGCCACCCTGCTTCCCCAGCGTTCGTCCGGCGCCCCGGTCACCACCGCGTCGAACACCGCCGGATGCCCCTTGAGCACCGCCTCGACCTCTTCGGGGAACACCTTCTCCCCGCCGGTGTTGATGCACTGCGAGCCCCGGCCGAACACGTTCACCGTGCCGTCGGTCTCGACGGTCGCGAGGTCGCCGGTGAGCAGCCAGCGGGTGCCCTCCTCGTCGGTGACGAACGTGCGGACCGTCTTGGCGGGGTCGTTGTAGTAGCCGAACGCCACCCGGCCCGACCTGGCCACCGTCCCCATCTGCCCGGAGCCGGGCTCGACGGGTCTGAGCCGTTCGTCGAGAACGGCCAGCCTGACCACGGAGTTGGGCTGGTAGCGCAGGCCCTTCTCCGGCGAGGAGCCGGCCACGCCCGACGCCGTGTAGCCGGACTCGGTGGAGCCGAAGTTGTCGAGGATCATGATGTTCGGGAGCAGTTCCTGCAACCGGTCGCGTACGGCGCCGGACAGGATGGCCCCGGTCGAGCCGACCACGACGAGCGAGGAGACGTCGTAGCCGCCGCCCTCCAGCGCGTCCGCCAGCGGCCTGGCCATGGCGTCGCCGGTGATGTTCAGGGTGAACACGCGTTCCCGCTCGACCGTCCGCCACACTTCGAAGGCGTCGAACTTGCGCACGTACACCATGGCCGAGCCCATCCACCAGGCGATGAACGTGGCCATCTGCGCGGCACCGTGCATGAGCGGGGGCGCGGCCATCATCACCATCGGGGCGGCCTTGACCGCCTCGTCGACGACCTCCTGCGGGGTGGCGCGCGGCTCGCCGTACGGGTTGCCGCCGCCGAAGCCCATGAACAGGTCCTCGACGTGCCACATCGCGCCCTTGGGCAGTCCGGTGGTGCCGCCGGTGTAGATGATGTAGACGTCCTGGCCGGAGCGCGGCGGGAAGCCCCGTTCCGGCTTGCCGCGTTCGAGAGCCGTCGCGTACGGCACCGCGGAGCCGATCGACGACGGCCCGCCGACCGCGATCAGGTGCTCGAGCAGCGGCGCCTCACCGGCCACCGCGGTCACCCTCGGGTCGAACTCCACGTCGTAGATCAGCGCCCTGATGTCGGAGTCGCGGTACAGGTAGAGCAGCTCGGCCTCGACGTAGCGGTAGTTGACGTTGATCGGCACGGCCCTGATCTTCAGCGTGGCCAGCATGCCCGCGACGTACGGAATGCCGTTGTAGAGCTGGATCCCGACGTGCTGGCCCGGCTGGACGCCCAGGTCCGTCAGGTAGTGGGCGAGCCGGTTGGCCTCGGCGTCCAGTTCGGCGTAGGTGCGCCGGTCCTGGCCGCAGACGACGGCCGTTCTGTCCCCGATCGTGTCCGCGAGCCCTTCGAACAGGTCAGCGTGGTTGAACTCCATGGCGACCCTTCCGTTATCCGGGGTATGCGGGGTCCCCCCGCAGGTAAAGCCCTTTCCCCTGGTCGGGGTATGCGGGGTGCCCCCGCAGGTCAGGGTTTGTCGCGTCCGACGATCCACATCGCGAAGAACTGGGATCCTCCGCCGTAGGCGTGGCCGAGCGCCGTGCGGGCGCCGTCCACCTGATGCTCGCCCGCCGTCCCGCGCACCTGCAGCGCGGCCTCGGCGAACCTGATCAGCCCGGACGCCCCGATCGGGTTGCTGGACAACACGCCGCCCGAGGCGTTCCACGGGATGTCACCGTCGAGTGCCGTGGCGCCCGACTCGGTGAGCTTCCATCCCTCCCCTTCCGCCGCGAACCCCAGGTTCTCCAGCCACATCGGCTCGTACCAGGAGAACGGCACGTACACTTCGGCCACGTCGATGTCGCGGCGCGGGTCGGAGATGCCGGCCTGGCGGTAGACGTCGGCCGCGCAGTCCTTGCCCGCCTGCGGGCTGACCGTGTCACGTCCGGCGCGGAAGATCGGCTCCGAGCGCATGGCTGTGCCGTGCACCCAGGCGGGGGTGCCGGTGACCGCCGACTCCGACGACAACACCATGGCGCAGGCGCCGTCGCTGGACGGGCAGGTCTCCAGGTAGCGGATGGGCTCCCAGAGCATGGGCGTGGACTCGACCATGGCCCGGTCGATGCCGGGGATCCTCAGGTGGGCGTACGGGTTCTTCAGCGCGTTCAGCCGGTCCTTGACCGCGACGAGCGTGCCGATGTGGTCGGGGGCGCCCGACGTGCGCATATATTCGCGGATGTGCGGCGCGAAGTAGCCGCCCGCGCCCACGACCAGCGACGCGCTGAACGGCAGGTGCGTGGAGAGCGCCCAGGTGGCGTTGGACTCCGACTGTTTCTCGAACGCCACGACGAGCACCCGCTCGTGCACCCCGCCCTGGATCAGCGAGGCGCCGACGAGCGCCGTCGAGCCGCCGACGCTGCCCGCGGTGTGCACCCGCATCATCGGCTTGCCCGCCGCGCCGAGCGCGTCCGCCAGGTACGACTCGGGCATCATCACGCCCTCGAACAGGTCGGGCGCCTTGCCGATGACGACGGCGTCGATGTCCTTGAACGTCAGCCCGGCGTCCTCCAGCGCCCGCAGCGCCGCCTCGCGCACCAGCCCGGCGATCGACACGTCCGTGCGCCTGCTGCGGTAGCGCGTCTGCCCGATGCCGATGACAGCACACCTGTTCATGGGTCACGCCTCCAACACGGTGACGAGGTTCTGCTGCAGGCAGGGGCCGCTCGTGGCGTGCCCGACGGTGCGGCGGGCGGCGCCGTCGTGGACGCGCCGCGCGGCCTCGCCGATGCGGATGAGGCCCGTGGCCATGACCGGGTTGGCGGCCAGCGGGCCGCCGGACGGGTTGATCTCCGTGTCGTCGCGCAGGCCGAGCGCCTCCCGCAGGATGATCTTCTCGTGCGGGAACTGGGCGTGCAGCTCCGCCACCTCGACGGGGCCCTTGCCGACCCCCGCGGCGCGTGCGGCGTCGGCGGCGGAGGCCGACCGGGCCAGGTCGCGCATGCCCAGGTAGTGGGGCTCTGTACGGTGGGCGATGCCCCGGATGTAGGCGGGCCGGGGGCACAGCCGGCTCGCCAGGTCACCCGCCGCGAGCACGATCGCGGCGGCGCCGTCCGTGATGGGCGGCACGTCCGTCGCTTTCAGCGGCCGCACCGCGACGTCCTCACCCTCCGGGTCCGCCAGGTCGAGCGCGTACGGGTTGCGCCGCCCGTCCGCCCGGCTGCGCCTGACGATCTCGTCCAGCTCGGCCCGGTCGGCGCCGGCCGCGTTCGCCTGGAGCGCGGCGTAGGAGAGCTGGTCGAGCCCGAGCGGCGCCAGGTAGTACGGGTCGAGCTGGAGGGTCATGATCGTGCGCAGGTCGCCCAGCGACGACTTGCCGAAGCCGTAGACCAGGGCCGAGTCGATGTCGCCGTGCTGGAGGCGCACCCATGCTTCGTACAGGGCCCAGGCGCCGTCCATCTCCACGTGGCTCTCGGAGATGGGCGGCCAGGCGGCGAGCGCGTCGAGAGCCGACACGAACGAGAACGGGGCGCCCGCCAGGTAGTCGCAGCTGCCCGAGCAGGTGAAGCCGAACCGCTTGAGCCCGGTGCGCTCCTTGACCTCGCCGATCACGGGGCCGATGAGCTCAGGCTCGGTCAGGCCGGTGTCGTGGCCCGTGTGCCGTGTCTGGGCGAACGCGACGATCGCTACGTCTCTCATGGCCGCTCCACGTCGTGCTCGCCGGTGGGGGCGAACCAGCGGATGTTCGCCATGGACGCCGTTCGTTCGAGCTCGGGGACCCAGACGGCCTTGACGCGCATGCCCTGGCGTACCTCGTGTGCGGGTACGTCCCCGATCAGGGCGATCATGGGGATGTCGCTGCCGTCAAGCAGGATGTACGCCGACACGAACGGCACCTCGGGGGCCCGCGGGTCGGGCAGGTTGTTGATGGCGAACGTGGTGATCGTCCCGGTGTCGGGCAGTTCGAGCGTCTCCGGGATGGCGTTTCCGCATTCGGGGCAGGTCAGCCGGTACGGCACGTACACCTTGGCGCAGGTGTCGCAGCGGCCGCCGAGGAAGACGCCGCGTTCGATGCCCTCCAGGAAGACGCGGAGTGCGCCGCCCGCCTGGAGGCGGTATTCGGTGCGTACGTTGACCACGATGTCGGTGACTTCAGGGACGAAACACGAAATGTCGGTGATCTGGCCGGCAGGGTGGTCGCTCCAGACCGGCCAGACCCGCATGCCTGCCCGCAACCTCTGGGGATCACCCGCGTCCACGGCGTGCACGAGTGCGGTGTCCGCGCCGTCGAGCTTGATCAGCGCCCAGGCGAAGGGGCGGTCGAGCGGGTGACCCGCCCCAGGCTCGGGCACGAACGCCCACGTCGTCACCGTTCCCGCCGGGCCGACCTCCACGAACTCGCCGGTGACCGGCTCGCCGGTCGCGGGGTCGTACTCGAGGGGCGGCACGAGGACCTTGCCCTCTTTCGTGCGCACCCCGACGATGCGGCGGCCGCGTAATTCGCTGAGGAACCGGCCGATCACCGGGCCCGTGGTGCGCGTGTAACCGCCCGGGAACTCCAGAACGTGCTGGGCTACCAGCGGATCAGATGGCACGGTCGTGTCCCTCCCAGTACGGGGCGCGGAGCTTGCGTTTGAGCAGCTTGCCGTTGGGCTCGCGGGGCATCTCCGCGATGAAGTCGATGCTCTTGGGCCACTTCATCCTGGCCAGGCGGCCCTCCAGCGACGCGAGCAGCTCGGCTGCCAGCTCCGGCCCCGGCTCGATGCCGGGCGCGGGCTCGACCACGGCCTTGATCTGCTCGCCCCACTCCTCGTCCGGGATGCCGAACACGGCCACGTCCGCCACCTTCGGGTGGACCATGAGCTCGTTCTCGATCTCGGCCGGGTAGATGTTGGCGCCGCCCGAAATGATCATGTCGGCCTTGCGGTCGCAGAGGTAGAGGAAGCCCTCCTCGTCCAGGTATCCGATGTCTCCGACGGTGAAGTAGTCCTTGAGCCGGTTGGCGGCGGTCTTGGCGGGATCGCCCTTGTACTCGAACGGGACGCCCATCATCTTCATGTAGATCGTCCCGGGGGTGCCGACCGGCACCGGCTCGCCCTGGTCGTCCACGACGAGCAGCTCGCTGATCGGCCAGGCCGAGCCCACCGTGCCCGGGTGCGCCTTCCAGCCCTCGGGCGTGGCCAGGGTGCCGCCGCCCTCGGTGGCCGCGTAGTACTCGTAGAGGCAGTCGCCCCACCACTCGAACATCGCCCACTTCACCGGGACCGGGCAAGGAGCGGCGGCGTGGATCATCCATCTGAGCGAGGACAGGTCGTACGCGCGCCTGGTCTCCTCGGGCAGCGCGAGGAGCCGCTTGAAGTGGGTCGGGACCATGTGGGAGCTGGTGACGCGGTGCCGCTCGCACAACCGCAACATCTCCTCTGCGTCCCACCGGTCCATGTAGACGAGCGTGTGGCCCATGTGCAGGGCGGTCCCGCCGAACTGGGTCACCGCCGTGTGGTAGCTCGGCGAGGTCACCAGGTGGGCGTTGGGGCGGCCCGGCGTGATGCCGAACAACCCGAGCAGGAAGGTCATCAACTCGGCCGAGTCGTCGGGATCGATCCCGCTCAGGCGGCGTCTGACGCCCTTGGGCTTGCCGGTGGTGCCGGAGGTGTAGTGCATGGTGGCGCCGGCGGTGCGGTTCTCTGGCGCGGTGTCCGACTGCCCGGCGGTGAGCTCGTCCACCGGGCGGAACCCGCCGGCCTGCTCGCCGAGCACGAACCGGCGCCCCGGCTCGACAGCCTCGGCGCCTCTCGCGCCCTCCTGGAGGAAGCGCGGGTGCACGAAGAACGCCTTCGCCTCGCTGTCGGACACGATGTACGCGATCTCGGGGCCGGTCAGATGCCAGTTGACCGGGGTGTAGTACCACCCGGCCTGCAGCGCGGCCAGGTAGAGGACGAGACCGTCGGCGCCGTTCGGGGCCAGGCCGCAGATGCCGTCGCCGGGTTCCAGCCCGAGACCGCGCAGGCCGTGCACGAGCCGGTTCGAGCGAGCCAGCAGGTCGCCGGCGCGGTGCTCCGTACCGTCGGGGTCCACGGCCGCGATCCACTCGGGGTCGGCCTGCGCGAGCCTCCAGAAACCGAGCGTCCCCATCTACCCTCCCTGTTCATGGCCTCCACTCCGTGGAGGCGGGTTCGGTCGCCCTTGATGCCGCCACCTTCCCCCGCTCTGGTCGCTACGCTCCCGCCGCTCCTCCAGGCGACGGCGCTCCCTCACATCACGGAGGCAAACAGGAACCTGTTCTCGTTTGATGGGGGGAGCGTATCCTGGGGCAAAACTGCGTAGCAAGCGCTTGATTCAGCAAATCGGAGGCACCCGTGGAACTCCTGCCGATCAGCACCCCCCACTGCCGGGTCGAACGCGACGGCCACGTCCTGACCGTCACCATGAACCGGCCGGAGGCCCGCAACGCGCTCTCCTCGGACATGCTGGTCGGCCTGGCCTCGGCATGGGCGTACGCGTCGGCGGAGCCGGAGATCCGGGTCGCGATCCTCACAGGCGCCGAGGGCACGTTCTGCTCCGGGGCCGACCTCAAAGCCATGGGCCGGCCGTCCACCGACCCCGAGGTCCAGGCCAGGGCCGCGCAGATCCCTGACTTCCACTGGAAAGGGCTGCTGCGCGCGGACCCGCCCACCAAGCCGGTCATCAGCGCGGTCGAGGGCTACGCGGTCGCGGGCGGCACGGAGTTGCTGGTGGGCACCGACCTGCGGGTGGTGGCGGAGTCGGCCACGCTGGGCCTGTTCGAGGCCAAGCGCGCCCTGTTCCCCATGGGCGGCAGCGCCGTACGCCTGCCCCGGCAGATCCCGTACTGCCACGCCATGGACCTGCTGCTCACGGGCCGCCCGATCACGGCGGCGGAAGCCCTGTCCATGGGCCTGGTCAACCGGGTCGTCCCCGACGGGCAGGCGCTCGCGGCCGCCCGCGAGCTGGCCGAGGACGTCGCCGCCTCGGGCCCGCTGGCGGTCCAGGCCATCCTGCGCACCTACCGCGACACGCTCGGCCTGGCGGAGCCCGAGGCGCTGAAGGTCTCGGACGAGCTCGGCTGGCCGGTGATCGGCTCGGAGGACGCCAAGGAGGGCACCCGCGCCTTCCGTGAGAAACGGCCCCCTGCCTACCGCGCCCTCTAGGGCCCTTCAGGGCTGCTGGTCGCCGGTGATGCGGCCGAGGCGTTCCAGCGCCTCGGCGTACTCCTCCAGCAGCCCGAACACCACGTCCTTGGTCGACCTGACCTGGTTGGTGACGCCGATGATCTGACCGGCGGGGAACGTGGCCAGCTCCGACACGTCCGAGCGGCCGATGCGGCGCAGCGCGTCCGACACCAGCATGAACTGCAGCGGCATCGGCAGCGTGCCCGGCGACTCCTCCGACTCCCACGCCTCGGTCCACTCGTTCCTGAGCAGCCGCGCCGGCTTGCCGGTCCAGCTGCGCGAGCGCACCGTGTCCCGGGACGTGGCCGCCAGGATGCGCCGCTTGGCCATCTCCGGCGTGTCCGCCTCCTCGACGGTGAGCCACAGGGATCCGGTCCACACACCCTCCGCCCCCAGCGCCATCCCCGCCGCCATCTGACGGCCGTTGCCGATGCCGCCCGCCGCCAGCACGGGCACGTCGACGGCGTCCACGACCTGCGGGATCAGCACCATCGTGGAGATCTCGCCGGTGTGCCCGCCGGCCTCCGTGCCCTGGGCGACGACGACGTCCACGCCCACCTCCACCTGCTTGAGCGCGTGGCGGGGCGTCGAGGCGAGCGCGGCGACCTTGACCCCCTGGGCATGGGCGAGGTCCACCACGTCGGCGGGCGGCGGGCCGAGCGCGTTGGCCAGCAGCGCGATCGGGTGCCGCAGGGCCACGTCGACCTGCGGCCGGGCCGTGGCGTCCGTCCAGCCGAGCAACACCCGCCCGGGGTCGGCGTCCGAGGACAGCGGCGGCACTCCGTGCCTGGACAGCAGGTTCTCCACGAACGCGCGGTGCCCCTCGGGGATCATCGACTGGAGGCGGCCGACCAGCTCCTCAGGGGCGAAGTCCGCGCCCTCGTACGAGGCCGGCATGACGACGTCCACACCGTACGGCCTGCCGTCCACGTGGTCGTCGATCCACTTGAGCTCCATCTCGAGCTCTTCCGGTGTGAAGTAGAGAGCCCCCAGCACCCCCATGCCGCCCGCCCGGCTGACGGCGGCGACCACGTCCCTGCAGTGGCTGAAGGCGAAGATCGGGAGCTCGATTCCGAACATGTCCGTGACCCGTGTCCGCATGGACTGACGATAAGTCCGGAACAGTTGTACTGCAACGCGTTCTACTCTAGAACGTTCGCTCGGTCAGCCTGATGGAATGCGTTCTAGCGAGGCAGCCTGCGCCAGAGAGGGCGAGGCAGCAGCCGCAACACGCGGAAGGCGGGCCCGAGCGCCCGCGGCACCCAGACTGAGGACGCGCCGGCCCGCAGCGCGGCCACCGTGGCCAGCGCCACCTGCCGCGGCGTCGAGGACATCGGCGCGGGCGCCAGCCCCTTCGTCATCCGTCCGATCACGAAGCCCGGCCGCACGACCAGCACCCTCGCGCCCGACCCGTGCAGGGCGTCGCCCAGCCCCTGGGCGAACCCGTCGAGCCCGGCCTTGGCCGAGCCGTACACGAAGTTGGCCTTGCGCACGCGCGCGCCCGCCACCGACGACAGCACCACGAGCGTGCCGTGGCCCTGCTCGCGCAGCACCCTGGCCGCGTGCAGCCCCACCGACACGTGCGCGCCGTAGTTGACCGCCACGGCCTCGGCGGCGGCCGCGGGATCGGCGTCATAGCGTTCCTGGGTCCCCAGCACGCCGAACGCGGAGATCACCACGTCGAGGTCGCCCACCAGCTCCGTCGCCTTGGCGAAGACGGCACCGTGCCCATGGACGTCCAGCGCGTCGAACGGCACGACGTGGACCTCCGCGCCGAGGTCGGGCGGGTCGGCCCCGCCCCGGACGGCCAGCACCACCCGGCCGGCGCCCAGCCCCACCAGCAGCCTGACGATCTCCAGGCCGATCTCGCTGCGCCCGCCGAGCAGCAGCACGCTGTCGACCCCGCCGAGAGCGTTCTTCACAACCGCAACCTCCTGGCCAGGTCGGAGCGGAACAGCCCGGCGGGGTCGGCCTCGTCCCTGATCCGCCGCCACCGCTCCAGCTCGGGATACATCTCCGCCATCATGGCAGCGCCCAGCCGCGCGTCCTTGGCGAGATAGACGCGCCCGCCCGCGCCGGCCACCCGCCGGTCGAAGCCGCGCAGCAGGCCGCTCAGCCCGCGCCCGCCGGCGGGGAGGTCCAGGGCCAGGGTCCAACCCGGCATGGGGAACGACAACAGGCCACCCGAGCCGGGCCCGAACCTCTTGAGCACGGTCAGGAACGACGGGCTGCCGTGCTCCGACAGGGTCGCGACGATGCCGCGCAACGTCTCCTCCGCGCCGAAGGGCACCACGAACTGGTACTGGACGAAGCCACGCGGGCCGTACATGCGGTTCCAGCCCTCGACGCCGTCGAGCGGATGGAAGAACGGCGCGATGCCCTGCGTGAGGGTCCGGCGCCGCGGCGCCTTGCGGTACCAGACCTCGTTGAACGCGCGCAGGCTCAGCCCGTTGAGCAGCCCGCCGGGCACCCACGCGGGGGCCCGCGCCGGCACGCCCGGCGCGAACGGCGACGCCTCCTTCACCTCGGCAGGCGCCGCGTGATCGCCCCTGGTGAGCACGCCGCGCCCCATCCGGCGGCCCCGGGCCATCAGGTCGATCCAGGCCACCGTGTAGCGGTGTCGACCGTCGGTGTCCGCCATGGCCGCCATCGTCTCGTCCAGGTCCGCCGTGCGCCGGACGTCCACCCGCATCATGGACGTCTCGATCGGCACGCAGCCGAACGTGGCCTCGGCGATCACCCCGGTCAGCCCCATGCCGCCGACCGTGGCCGAGAAGAGCGGGTGGCCGGGGCGCAGGGTCAGGACCTCGCCTCCCGCGGTCACCAGGGTCAGCGAGCGGACGTGCGCGCCGAACGAGGAGTCGCGGTGGTGGTTCTTGCCGTGGACGTCGGCCGCGACGGCTCCGCCGACGGTGACGTGCCGCGTGCCGGGGCTGACGGGGACGAACCAGCCCCTGGGGATGAGCGCCGTCATCAGCGTGTGCAGGCTCACCCCGCCGGAGGCGGTCACCAGGCCGCCGCCCTCGTCGAAGGTCCACGCGTCCAGGCCGGTGCAGTCGACGACGAGCCCGCCGGCGTTCTGCGCGGCGTCGCCGTACGAGCGGCCGAGGCCCCGCGCCACCACGCCCCGGCGCGGCGCGGAGGCGACCAGCTCGCGCAGGTGCCCGACGGAGCGGGGCCGGGCGAGCCGGGCGGGCGTGGGCGCCGTACACCCCCAGCCAGTCAGGAACGTGCTCACGCGTAGATCCCCAGGCCGACGAGGACGACGAGCACGGCGGCGAAGAGCAGGGTCGGCCGGTCGCGCAGGGCGAGCTCCTCCGGCTCCTCGCCTCCCCCGCGCTCCACCAGCAGGTTGTGCCGGAGCACGAGCAGCACGAAGGGGACGATGCTGAGCCCGTAGAACAGGTCGTCGTGCGCGTTGAGCGCCCACAGGCAGTACGTCACGATCATGGCGCCCGAGCACATGGTCCGCACCTGGGCGAGGTAGGCGGGCGAGTAGGCGGCCAGCGTCGCGCGTGTCCCCGTCGCCTTTACGAGCCGCAGCTCCGCCTCGCGCTTGCCCGCCACCAGTTGCAGCGCGGCCAGCGAGACGACCACCAGGAACCACCCGGTCACCGGCACGTCGACCGCCACGGCTCCGGCGTACGCCCTGATCACGTGGCACCCGGCGACCGCGATCAGGTCCACGACCTCCTGGTGCTTGAGCCACAGCGTGTACGACAGCGTCAGGACGAGGTAGCCGGCGACCACGGCGGGCGGCTTCCAGCTCCCGGTGAGCGCGGCGACGGCGGGCGCCAGGAGCAGCAGCACGACGCCGGTCACCCGGGCGGCCCGCACCGACACCGCCCCGGCCGCGACGGCCCGCTGCCGCTTGCGCGGATGCAGCCGGTCGGCCCGCACGTCGGAGGCATCGTTGATCAGGTACGAGCCGCTCGCGGCCAGGCAGAACGCGGCGAGCACCAGCAGCGCGGCGAGCAGGTCGCGCGGCTCGCCCAGCACGCCGGCGGCCATCGGCGCGGCGAGGACCAGAACGTTCTTCAACCATTGGCGGGGCCTGGCGGCCCTGACCAGCGCCAGCGCCGGCGTGGCCGCCCGGGGGCGCGCCACCACGCCCTGGCTCATGTGGTCCTGCGGCCGCGCAGGGTCAGCAGGAGGCCCGCCACGAACAGCACGACGCCCACCACGCCCAGCACGGCGGGCAGGGTGACCCGGATCAGGTCGATCTGGCTCTTGCCCTCTCTCGCGCTCTTCACGAGCCCGTCGACGGTGTCGTCGGTCATCTTGGCCGTGGCCACGAACGCCTTGGAGCGCTCGACGCCGTCGTCGCTCTTGAGCACCTCGTCACGCTGCTGCTCCTGGCGGACGGGGGCGCCGGTGGTGGGCTCGATCCAGAAGGTGTTGGTGCCGGAGTAGACGCGGTCGAGTTGCACGTCGCCCGACTCGCCCATGCCGAACCAGTCGGCGGGCGCGGTGAGCGTCTGTGTCCTGGTCTCGGGGACGACCTGCTCGAACTTGTACGTGTTCAGCCCGCCGACCTGCTCCTCCCCGGCGAATCTGGCCTCGAACGCCTTGCCCGCCGTGGAGTTGAAGACCATGTAGCTCTTCTTCTCCACGTCGAACGGGAACTTGTAGATCTGCCCCTGCAGCTCCACCGGCTCCTTGTCGATGCTGACGCCGCAGCAGTTGAGCCCGACGCCTGAGCGCTTGTCGAAGGCGCTGCGCCGCTCGGTGAAGTCGATGCCAGGTTTGCCGTTGGTGACGTCGTTCACGGCGGTGAACTCGTCCCACACGACCCGGTCGCCGGACGCCTCCTTCACGTCTCCGCGCGTGGTGACGATGATGTCGAGGTCGGCGGTCAGCACCTTGCCGTCGGCGACGCTGAAGTATTGTGCGCCGGTCGCCCTGAGCTTGCTGATCCCGTACTGGTCGCCTTTGGCGCTCATGAGCGCGGGCGCCACCTGGAAGCGCACCAGGGGAGCCAGAACAACGAGGAATGCCCCGACGGCGATGAGGACGCTGCCAACGACGACCCGGTTCATCGACCCTCCATGTGCCAGGTGCACGGACGCCTGTCTGGGTGGTTAAGTACTGAAACCAAGTTTCTACTCGCCGGTATGTTATTGCGGGGAGTGACCACCGTCACCAGGGATGCGGAAACGTGACCGAAACAGGTTCTACATCGGCGCGGCTGCCGGCGATCTCCGGCCGCCAGGCGGCGCTCGACGGCATCCGCGCCGTGGCCGCCTTCGCCGTGCTGCTCTTCCACGCCGCGATGGAGGCGGGAACGGCGCTGGAGCCCGGGTTCCTCGGCGGTGTTCTGTCGAGGGGTGAGATCGGGGTGCCGATCTTCTTCACGCTCTCCGGCCTGCTGTTGTACCGCCCGTGGGCGGCGGAGGTGCTGACCGGCGAGCGGGCCCCGGACACGCGCCGCTACCTGTGGCGGCGCTTCTTCCGCATCATCCCCGCCTACTGGCTGGTGGTGGCCGTGGCCCTGCTGCTGTGGGGCGAGGCCCACCGGTCCGACCCGTGGACGTGGGCGCAGCTGGCGTTCCTCGTGCACACCTACGACCTGACCCCGTGGTGGTTCGGCCTCGGGCCCAAGGGGCTCGGCCAGATGTGGAGCCTGGCGGTCGAGCTGACCTTCTACCTCACGCTCCCGCTGATGGCGGCGGCGCTGCGCTGGTTCGCGCTGCGCGCGGGATCCGACCTGCGGGCCAGGGCCAGGCGCCTGCTGATCGGGCTGGCCGCCTTCGGCGCCCTGTCGTACGTGTACACGATCTTCGAGTACTTCCCCGAGTACCGCCCGTGGATGAACGTGTGGCTGCCGCGCTCGTGGACGTTCTTCGTGCCCGGCATGGCGCTGGCGGTCCTGACCGTCTGGGCCAGGGCGGAGGACGGACGGGTACGCCGGCTGTGCGCGGCCCTGGCCGGCTCGTGGGGCACGCTGTGGCTGATCGCCGGGCTCGCCTACCTGATCGCCGCCACCCCGGTGACCGGGCCGCGCTTCGTCGGCCTGGGCGGCATCTGGACGGCATTCTCCGAGCAGGCCCTCTACACGCTCGTCGCGTTCTGCCTCGTGGCGCCCGCGGCCCTGGAGCCCGACCGGTCCACCCGCCTGGGCCGGCTGCTCGGCGGCCGGTTCATGAGCTATCTCGGCCGGATCTCCTACGGGGTCTTCCTCTGGCAGTTCGTGGTCATCTACCTCTGGTACGACTTCACGGGGCAACAACCGTGGACCGGCAACCTGATTCCCAACCTCGTCGCGATCAGCGCCCTGACCGTCGCCCTCGCCGGGCTCACGCACCGCTACGTGGAGGAGCCCGCCCGGCGGCTGATCCGGTTCGTCCCTCACGCGGCGGGAGGGGCGGGCCCCGGCTCCCCGAAGGCCGCGGCCCTCAGGCAGAACGCCTGACCCTGGCCGCCCGCCGCGCTGATCCGCAGGCCCTTGCCCGCCCCGTCGTGCGGCACGTAGTAGAGCGCGCCCGTCTCGCCGGTCGCCGGTAACGTGACCGCCCGCTCGGTGCCGCCGAGCTCCACCACCACGTGCACCTGCTGGGGACTGGTGTAGGCCAGGGCCACCACCATGCCGGGGCCGCCGAGGGACTCGACGGGGAAGACCTCGTTCTTCGCGTAACACTTCTTGCCCTTCACCGCGTCGAAGAACGGCGTCACCCGGCCCACCAGGACGAGCTTGCCCGCGGAGTCGAAGACGTACGGCTTCGCCGAGGGCCGCGGGTCGCGCATGCGCCGCCGGGTCCCGGGGTCGGCCAGCGGCGCGAGCACGTACGACGTCAGCCTGCGGGGGCCGTTCCACGGCAGGACGACCTCCGGCGGCACGGGACGCGAGTAGATGTCGGTCCCCGGCGCGGCGGTGGCCAGCGAGGCCCGCGCGTTGTCCAGATATTTCCTGACCTTGTCGCCGCTGAGGGTGTCGCCGTAGGCGTTGATCGACATCAGCGAAGCGACGAGCACGGCCAAGGTCAGCGCGCTCGCGGCCATGGACAGGCCGCCGCCCACCGGCCGGCGGCGGGCGTCCGGCTCGCCCTCGACCGGGTGCCAGGCCAGCGCGAGGCAGAGGGCGAACACCACCGCGGCGTCGGCGACGTACCGGGTCTCCGCGCCCACGAGGTCCCACGCGGTCGCCCGCGCGATCGTGGTGGGGATCGCGTCGGCCACGACGACGTACGCGGCCAGGATCGCCCACGCCCGCCACGCCCGCCTGCGGTACACGCACGTGATCACGACCAGCAGCGCGAGCAGCGCCCATGCCGCGATCACGGTGGCCTGGGCGGGGTCGGCCAGCCCGCCGGTGGAGGTGAGCCCGCCCCAGCGCAGCGGGCCGCCTACGGCGCCCGTGGGAAAGGTCTCCCCCAGCAGCCTGCGCAGCAGCCCCGGCACCACCTCGGCCTTCGGCCCGGTCAGCGCGTCCGAGCCGGCGGTGTCGCGGCGCAGCAGGTAGAGCACGGCGTACCCGGCCAGCAGCGCTCCGTGCGCCCACCAGACCGGCCTGCGCAGCTCGGCCGCCAGCGCCCGCAGCCACAGGCCCCTTCCGAGGTAGGCGCTGGTGACCCCCAGCACCACGAAGGGAATGAACACCCCTTTCGTGGAACAGGCCATCCCGGCGGCGGCCCAGATCAGGGCGTGCCACCGGCCCTTGCCCTCGCGTACGTACCTGACGTGCGCCGCGAGCGCGGCGACCAGCGCGAGCTGCAGCGGCACCGCGTTGAGCGCGGCCGACCACCAGCTCATCGCGGGCACGGTGAGCGGCGCGAACGCGTAGACGGCCAGGGCGGCCAGCACCACGGCGCGGTCGCCGAAGAGCCGCCGCAGCAGCACCAGGAACACGATCGAGGCGGCCGCCTGGAGGGCGAGGGTCACGAACGACACCAGCGCCCAGCTGTACGGCGCCACCCACGTGAGCAGCCACACCAGTGCCAGCGAGCCGGGCATGAGATGCCCCTTGTGCACGCGGGTCAGGTAGTCCCAGGTGAGCCCGCTGTCTCCGGCCCCGGCCACGAACAGGAAGTCGTCCTCGACGAAGTACGCCTTGCTGAGGACGTGGGCCCTGAAGATCAACGAGACCAGGATGAGCAGCAGGCCGATGCCCATGATCGGCCCGGTGCGGATCGAGGGCAGCGTGATCCGCACGGGTTCGGAGCTCTTGGCGCCTTCCACCTTCGTCGTTTCCTTCCGCTGCGTCAGGGATTCCCCGAGTGGACTGCCGTGATGGCCCGGCCGGGCACGTCCGCGGCAGGCCAGTAGGCGGGTTTCTTGTTGGTAGGCTCCGCGCCGTGGACACCCCCGTACCGTTCCGAGCCGATCTCGGCAGGTCCGTCCGGCTGCTGCGTGCCTTCCGCCTGGAGCAGAGCGATCCGGACTTCTTCTACGGCACCCTGGCCATGGACACGGTCGCCCAGCTCGGCGCGTACACGGGGCTGGCGGGCGCCACGGTGGCCGACGTCGGGGGCGGTCCCGGCTACTTCGCCGACGCGCTGCGCGCGGCCGGGGCGCGCCCGGTGTGCGTCGACTGCGACGCGGGCGAGATGCGCCTGCGCGACGGCCGGCCGCCACGCGACGCCGTTCTGGGCAGCGCGCTCGACCTGCCGCTCGCCACGGGCTCGGTGGACGTGTGCTTCTCGTCCAACGTGCTGGAGCACGTCCCCGACCCGCTCAGGATGGCCACCGAGATGGTCCGGGTCACCCGGCCCGGCGGGATCGTCTACCTGTCGTACACGGTGTGGCTCTCGTTGTGGGGCGGCCACGAGACCTCCCCCTGGCACTACCTGGGCGGCCACTACGCCGCCCGGCGGTACACGCGCAGGCACGGCAGGCGGCCGAAGAACGTCTACGGCGAGAGCATGTTCGCCGTCGGGGTGGCCCGCCCGCTGGCCTGGGCCAGGCGCTGCCCCGACGCCGAGTTGCTGGACGCGGTCCCCCGCTACCATCCCCGCTGGGCCCGGCATGTCGTCCACCTACCTGGCGTCCGCGAGCTGGTCACCTGGAACCTGCTCCTCGTCCTGCGCCGCAGGTGAGCGTCGCCGCATGAGCAGGAGCGCGGCCACGACGCAGCCCGCGCCCGCCACACCGCCGCCCACCGGCGCGACCGTGCCGAGCAGCAGGATCCAGCGGCGATAGGCCGCCGCCGTGTCCAGCGCCGCCACGACGTCGGCCTCGCTGGTGCGGAACGTCGCGTCCAGCGCGGTCAGCCGGCCCCGCTCGTCGGCCGTTACCAGCGTCTCCTTCACCTCTTCCACCGTCCTGACCGGCTGCCCGCTGACCGGCTCGACCCAGTACGTACGCCGGATCTCGGCGTAGCGGGCCAGCCCGACGTCGCCCTTGCCGGGCAACCCCACCAGGCGGCGCGGCAGCGGTGCCGTCTCCCCCGGCACCGGCCGGCGCGGCGTGCGCTGGACGTAGCGGTAGGTCTCGACGCCGCCTATCTGCTCGACCCCGTCGAAGGCGGCCGTGACCGGCACGCGCAGCCGCAGGTCGAACAGCGTGTAGTCGCGGCGCTCCGCGTTGAAGGGCCAGCGGAACGCCTGGCCGGACTGCCGGATCGTGGTGTCCTCGTCCAGGTACTCGCCGCAGCAGTTGATGATCGCGCCCGTGCGGCGGTCGAAGGCCAGGCGCCGCTCGTGGTAGTCCAGCCGCTCCTCCTCCCGCGTGGCCAGGGAGACCGACTCGCCCCACACCGCGCGGTCCTCGTCTCCGGCCAGCACGTCGCCGATCAGCCAGCGGGTCCGTACCAGCTCGCCCACCACCGGCCGCATCGTGGCCGGGTCGAGGTAGGTCGCCGACTCCGCCACCGACCGGGTCATGCTCTGCTGCTCCAGCGGCGCTTTGAGCACCTGGGCGGCCACGTACAAGCGGGTCAGGGGGATGAGCGTCAGCAGGAAGGCGCCCACGCCGGCCAGCACCAGCGCGAGGTTCCCGCGGCTCATGACGATCATGGTCGCGGCACCGCCCGCCCGGGTGTCACGTCGCCGACGCACACGCCCGGCGGCAGGTCGTTGATGACGATGCGGTCGGCGCCCGGCTCCGCGAGCACGAACACCCGGCCGAGGCCGGCCCGCAGCGCCACGTCGGTGGCGCGGTCCGCCATCCACAGGGTGACCTTCGTGTCCGCGCGGGCGGCGTACCCGAGTTTGACCAGGGTGCCCTCCGCGCGGGTGACCCGGTTGTCCAGCGGCACCTGGACGGTTCCGCCGGTGACCGGCCAGCACCGGTCCCGGGTGCGCGGAGCGAGCGGGACGCCCTGGACGTCCACGGGCCGCAGGCGACCCTGATCGTCGAAGACCATCCCGTCGAGCGCCGCGGGCGGCGCCTGCATCGTGGCCCTGAGCCGCGGCGGGGCCAGCGCGCCCAGCACCTTCGACGTCAGGCTGTAGGTGCCGTAGCTGCTCGGCAGCACGTCGGGCGGCACGAGCCGGTCGTAGATCACCGTGCCGGGCGCCGCCCTGGCCAGCTCCGCGCGGGCCGTCTCGATGTAGCGGTAGCGCCGTTCCGCGCCCAGGTACCCGGCGAAGGCCGAGACCGACACCAGCGACGCGCCCACGAACAGCCCGAGCGCCGCGCCGCAGACCCCGCTCACCCGTTCCCTGGCGGGCAGCGCCCGCCGGTACGGCTCCGCCTCGCCCGGGAGCGGCAGCAGCACGAGCCCGGCGACCAGGGCGACCAGCGGGACGGCGTCGGCGACGTAGCGCGTGTCCGTGCCGGCGAACGAGCCGAGCAGGTGGACCCGGCCCCAGAGCACCGGAAGGGCGTCGGCGACGAGCACGTAGCCGAGCAGCAGCGCCCACGCCAGGCCGGCGCGCCTGCGGTAGTACGTGGTGACCGCCACCATGGCCGCGAGGGTCACCAGGGAGGCGACCACGACAGGCAGCGGCGGCGAGACGACCCCCCAGTCGTTGCCGGCGAACCACCGCCACGGACCGCCCAGCACGGTCGTGGCGAAGGTGCTGCCCAGCAGCTCCCACAGGAAGCCCGCCACCTGGTCGAAGATCGGCAGCGCCCCGGTGCCGGGCGCCGACGACGACCGCTGGACGTAGAGCGCGCCGAAGCCCGCCAGCACGACCAGCTGCATCGACCAGGCCGCCACGTGCCCGCGCAGCGCACGGCGGAGACCGCCGTGATAGATCGCCGTGAGGGCGAGCAACGCCAGCGGCAGCGCGAAGCCCTTGACGAACCCCAGCAGCCCGAACAGCACCCACAGCGCGGCGGCCACGGCGTGCCGCAACCGGCCGGTCCGCAGGTGGTGCCAGTGCGAGGCGACCGCCATGGGCAGGGCGACCTGCAGGAAGACGGTGTTGAGCCCTGCCGCCCACCACGCGAGCACGGGGACGGTGACGGGTGCGACGAGGAAGACGAGGAGCGGCGCGAGGATCGCGGGCCGGGCGCCGAACACGACGCGGAGCATGCGCAGCACGGCCACGGCGGCGCAGGCGTGCAGCGCCAGGACCATGCCCGCCGCGTACCCCCAGCCGAAGGGCTCCAGCCTGGCCGACAGCCAGGCGAGCAGGAAACCGCCCGGCATGAACTGCCCGAAGTGGATGCGGGTCAGGTAGTCGAAGGAGAGATCGTTCTCCATCGCCCTGGCCACGAACTCGAAGTCGTCCTCCTTGAAGTAGGCGTTCTGGGCGATGGCCGCCTTCCACGCCATGGCCGCGCCGATGAGCACGAGTGCGGCCAGCAGCACCCCGTGCCGACCGGCCCACCGGGACGCCGCCGCGGCGGTGCGGGCGATCGGGGCCGGGACGGTGATGACCATCCCGGTGCGCGGCTCGGTCGTCTGGCTCACGGAACACTCGTCATGGTCGGGCCGCCCGCGGCGACGGGTACGGGAAGTTCGGACGTCCGCGCGGCCCGCCTGGCGGGGATCTCGGCGAGCAACTGCGCGAGGAGGGGCAGGCAGAGGAGCTGCGGCCAGAGGCCGTCGACACCGGCGGCCACCAGGACCGCGGCAGCCATGAAGAGGGCGACGCCGCCCGGCGGACCGAGCAGCAGGCGCCGCCACCGCGGCACGCGCGCGTGCTCGGCCGCGCGCAGCGAACGCGACCACGCCCCCACCGCATAGACGGCGCCGGCGACCCCGGCGCCCACCGGTCCGCCTGTCCAGAAACCCAGCGCGACGGCGAACGGCGCCAGATGGGCCACGCGCAGGCGTGCGGGACGGACCAGGGCCCGATGGCGCGCGGGCGGGGCCGTCCTGACCAGGGCCAGCAGCACGACCAGCAGCGCCAGACCGCCGCCCGCGGCCAGTCCCGCGCGGTAGCGGGAGTCGGGTTCGTACGTGAGCGTGACCGCGCCCGCGACGTGCGACGGGAGGAACCACGCCTGCCGCCAGCCGTCGAGCCGGACCGGCTTGAGCTCGACGGCGCCCAGCCTGGCCCGCCAGCCGGGGTTGAAGTTCTCGTTGACGACCAGGTAGGAGTCCTTCGTGACGCCGACCTGGACCACGCGCTCCCCGGCCTCCCACGACGTCACGGCCACCTCGCCCATCTCCACGGGCGCGACCTCCTGGCCGGCGTCCTCGTGGCGGACGATCGCCGACTCGACGCGGTAGGCGTCGCCCGGCCGCAGGGACAGCCGCGCCTGGCCGGACTCCAGCCGCAGCGGCTCGCAGCTCTCGAACGCGACGGGCTTGCCGGTGACCACGTCGTTCAGCGAGCCGTCGACGATCTTGGTGTGCACGGTCTCGCCACCGGCGGTGAACGTGGGCCCGAACCCGCAGGGCACGCGGAGCGGGAAGCCGGTCAGGGCGCCGAGCGGGCGTACCCCGGGGAACGAGACGTCGGTGATCTCGACGGGCCGGCCGCCCGACGCGCCGAACTCCAGCTCGATCTTCTTCGCCTCCATGGCGGGGAAACGGATGATGCCGTCCCGGCCCACCCAGCTCTGCCTGACGCCGCCCTCGGCGCGGATCGTCACGCGGACGGGAGGAGCCCCGAGGTAGGAGTCGGGCGTGACGACGCGGATGTGCGACAACCGCGTCTTACGAGCCAGCTCGACGCTCAGCGTGGGCTTCGGGTCGAGCGGGTCGGCGAACCACGCGGTCTTCGGGTCTCCGTCGAACGCCCACCGGCCGGCGGCCGCGCCGTGCTCGACCGCCGTCGAGGACGCCCGCACCTTCACGGCGTCGCCGGGCAACGTGGTCAGCCGCTCGATGGCCGTGCGCTCGGTGAGCACCGTACGGCCGGAGAGCTCGTACGAGCCGTCCTCCCTGACGGTGAAGGAGCGGTCGAACCCGTGACCGTCGTCACCCAGGACCTCGTGGCCCTTGGCACAACTCCAGGCGAGCGAGCCCCTGACGCAACCGGGAAAGTCACCGGTCCTGCTGAACGCGACCACAGCGGGCTCGCCAGAGCCCGAGCCCTGTGTGCCCGGGTCCGGCACGAGTCCTTTTGTGCCCGGGTCCGGCACGGTGATGGAGCGGCTGGGGCGCACCCCTGGAATGGTCAGCTCCGTGATCCCGACCCGGCCGCCGAGCCTGGTCTCCGGCTCGTGGGCGGTGGACACCACCTTCAGGCGCAGCCGGTCGACCGGGCCCTCCGGCACCACCAGCTCCTGGGCGTCCGAGGTGGCGCGCACCTTCTGGCGCAGCGCGCCGGTGTCGGTCTCCACCACCACTTCGGCGGGCCGAGGACCGATGGACGAGTTCTCGAAGGAGACCTGGATCGTGGCGACGTCCAGCGGCTCGGTGAGGGCGACCTCGATCCACTCGCCGACCGCGCCGTTCCAGCCGGTGGAACGCCAGCTGGTGCGCCGGTCGCCGTCGAGCGCGGCGAACGGCTGGTGGCCGGGCTCCCTGCTCCCCGGAGCCGCCGTGACGTCCGCCTCGGAGCTGGACGCCGTGACGCTCGCGATCCCGGTGAACGTGGCCGTGGTGAGGTACCGCTCCCACCCCGGGTCCAGGATGTCGTTCGACGGCGAGTCGCCACGGAACGGCTCGGCCGCGGTGAGCGTGGCGCTGGAGTTGCGGCGCAGATCGGGGTAGGCGATCTCGCGCCGGCGCAGCGTGTCAGTCAGCACGGTGTCGTGCCCTGGCACCTCGACGCGGCCGTCGTCGTCGTTGAGCAGCACGGGCCTGTCGTCGTCCAGGAGCCCCTGCTCGGCCAGGTCGAGCACGGCCTCGGGGGCTCCTCCGACGCGCAGCGGGCGGGTGGCGTCGACGGTGCCGACGAGCGGCGCGGCACCGGGCACCTTGTAGATCTCGACCGCGGGGTAGGGCTGGTCCAGCCAGGCGGAGGCCTTGCCGTACTGGCCGATGCCCACGCCCGGGCCCATCCGGGCCGCGAGCTCTATGCCGGGCGAGTCCTCCAGCGCCTGGTGCACGCGCGCCGGCCAGGCCGAGCCGATGGTGGCGCGATCCAGGTCATTACGGACCACCAGGTACGTCACCCCCATGCGGCGCAGCGTGGCCGTGAGCCCCGCGGACCCCACGCCGGCGGACAGGCGATCGTCGACGGCCGCCATCAGCCGCGAGATGCCGGCCGACCCCCACGGCACGATGGTGTGCGTGGCCCAGCGGACCTGCGAGAGCGCCTGCAGCGGCTCGTCGAGCGGGCGCCCCCAGAGGTACTCTCCGCGTTTGGCCCCCGGCACGGCCAGCACCATCCCGTCGCCGGCGTTGCGGCCGACCCAGGAGATGGCCTGCTTCCAGTAGTCGGGGATCGTGGTGAAGCCGCCGGCCGGCGCGAGCCCGGCGTACAGGATGGGCAGGCCCGAGAGCCCCACGAGCCCGGCCGTCACGGCGGTCAGGGGCACGCGCAGGCGCGGGCGCGCCGTGGCCAGGAGACCGGCGACCCCGAGCGCCACGGGCAACCTGATCAGCGCGTCGAACTTGTGCAGGTTGCGGAAGGCGGCGAGCGGGCCGTCCAGCAGCTGCACCATGAGCTCGTGGTGGGGGGTGCCCGGATGGCCCGTGGTGATGACGGCGACCCCGCACAGCAGGCTGATCAGGAGGAAGGGCCGCTCCGGCATCCTGCGGGAGGCGAGGCCTGCCAGGCCCGCCGCCGACACGGCGGCGGTGACCACGATCAGCCACGGGACCGTGGACTGCTGGTGGGCGTCCGGCAGCCAGGTCTGCCCGTCCACGTTGAGGAAGCTGAGCCAGCTCGACGTCCCGCGCAACGTGTTGACCAGTGAGGTGACGCCGGTCGTCGCGCTGGCGGTCTCGATGTAGGGCAGGAAGGAGAAGATGTAGCCGCCGAGCGTCAGCAGCGGCGCGAGCCACCACATCGAGGCGAGCACGATGAGCGGCAGCCACCAGGCGACGAGCCGCCGTTTGTCCGGCCCGCCGCGCCGGGTCAGCAGGTAGAGCAGCGGCACGGCGAGTACGGCGTACTCCGCCACGGCGTTGACGCCCCCGCAGAAGAGGAAGGCGAGCGCCGACAACCCGGCCGCCCGGCGTGCCGACAGCTCGCCTCTGGCGCCCTTGACCAGGGGGAGAACGATCCACGGCAGGACCGCGCTGGGCAGGAACTCCGAGGAGTTGATGCCGATGAGCGCCTGCGCGTGCGGTGCGAGGGCGTACACGAAGCCGGCGATCACGCGGGTGTACGGGCCGCCGACGCGCAGGGCGCGGGCGAGTTGCACCACGCCGAGGAAGGCGGTGCAGAGAACCAGGGACATCCACAACCGCTGGACCATCCAGGAGTCCATGCCCAGCTTGAGACAGAGCGCGTAGAACGGTCCCATGGGGAAGAGGTAGCCGTAGGCCTGGTTCTGCAGGTGGCCGAAGTAGGCGCCGTCCCACAGGTGCAGGGCCCGGCCGAGGAATCCCAGCGGATTGACCGCCATGTCGAGTTTGGTCTCGGGGATGATCTTCTCGGTCGCGGTGTTGAACGCGATGGCGCCGAGCAGGAGGCAGGAGGCGAAGAGCCGCAGCCTGTGCCTGACCCGGATCTCGTAGCTCTCGGCGGCGGGCTCCGCGAGTTCTTCGTGGAGTCCAGGCGAGGCTTGGGTCACTGATAGGCTCCGCCGCGATCTTGGAGTTTCGCCAGGATAAGTCCGGTTATGCTAGCCCCAGTTCGGGCCCACGTAAATTCCCGGGCCCAGGCCCGGCAGGCGTCGGCCACCTCGGCCCTGCGGCACGGGTCCGACAGCTCCTTCAGCGCCCGTTCGACCACGTCGGCCAGGCACTCGTCCTCGCCCACGAGCCATCCGGTGACGCCGTGGCGCACGGAGTCGCGCAGTCCCGCCACGTCGTAGGCCACCGTCGGGACCCCGAGGGCGGCGGCCTCGATCACGGTCAGGCCCCAGCCTTCGAACTCCGAGGCCGTCACGTTGAGGTGCGCGGCGCCGAGCAGCGCGTTCTTACGCGCCGCCGGCAGGTATCCGTGCAACACGGCCCGCCCGTGGAGCCCGTTGTCCACGATCCGCCGGGCCAGCGGGCCCTGTTCCGGGCCGCGCCCGATGACGTGCACGGTCAGCCCCGGCCACGACGTGTCAAGGCGGGCGGCCAGATCGACGACCCGCTCGATGCGCTTGTGCCCGACGAGCCGCCCCGCGTACACGATCGTGGGCTCGCCCTGTTCTGGCTCCGGCGTGACCGTCTCGGGCTCGGCGCAGCCGTTGGGCACGACGGTGATCGGGGCGAGCCAGCGCAGCTTCCCGGCCAGCTCCTGCTTGGACGACTCCGAGACGGTGATCGTCAGGCAGCGGCGGTAGAGCAGCCGGGCGACCGGCCCCTCGACGAAGCAGCCGATCCTGGCCAGCCAGCGCGGGAGGAAGGCGTGGAACTGCCGGTCGTGGACGTGGTGGACGAGGCAGAGCACGGGTGTGCGGCGGCGTACGACGAGGGGCGAGAAGAAGGGGATGCCGTTCATCGTGTCGATGACGGCGTCGACCCGGCGCCGGCGGAACAACAACCAGAGCGGCACCAGCACATAGACCAGGTAGGGGTTGCCCATCCTGCGCAGCCGGATGCCCTCCAGGATCTCGGCGCGCCGCTGTCCCCGCTGGCGGCCGGTCACGAAGGTCACCACGGCCCCCTGGGCCAGCAGGAACCGGCTGACCTGCCAGGCGTACTCCTCGGCGCCGCCGGCGGTCGACTGCCGGGGCTCGCGGAAGTTGAGCATGGCGACGCGGATTCCCGAGAGAGGCCGCTCTCCCCCTTCGCCGCCGGCCCGCGGCGCGGGCGGGGCTGCCGCCTCCGGCTCACCGGTAAAGACCACCGTCACTCCTCACAGCGGGCGCGCGGGCATGGCGAAGCCAGCCCCTGTGCTGTTGAGCTGGTACGACGCCGTTGAGCTGGTACGACCCGTCAAAGGGACAGGGTCACCTGGTGCCGTAGTTGTAGAGCGGCTGGTTCGGCGGGGTCAGGGTGGGTGACGCCACATTGACCACGGCGACGGAGGCTCCGACCGCCAGCAGAGCTCCGATGGCCAGGGCCACGAGAAGTCGCAACAACAGAGCACTCCTTCCGATCTGTGGCGCAGTGTGCCGAGACTAGAACCTGTTCCGCCCCGAATCCATAACATTGGTCAAACCGTGATAAAGCAAGTTACCCTCCGGTATATCACGAAACAGCCGGTCAACGCCGCAGCAAGTGGAGCTCTTCACCGCGGAAAACCGTCTTCCAGCCGGCCGGTTCGAGGGAGAACTCGTTCTGACTCGCCGCCACCAGGACGTACCTGGCGGGCAGGCCCGCGTAGTCACCGGCGGCCAGGAGCCCGGCGACGCGCCGGTTGAGCGGGTCCTCGCCGCGTACGCGCAGCCGGCCGCCGTCCGGCAGGCCGACGAAGAGGGTGTCGTCCGCGATCACCCGGCGCTCGAAGAGCTTGGTCGCCGGATCGAGCACGACCCGGCCGCCGTTCCAGGCGAAGGCCCGGTGCGCGCCCCAGGGCAACGACACCAGCGCGCCGGGGGCCGGGTCGTCGTTGACGATCCGCTGCACGGCCCGCCACTCGGGCGGGTACGTGGCCACCCCCAGCCGCCCGAACGCCCCGAACGCCAGCGTGGGCAGCACCAGCACCGGCGCCACCACTCCTACGAGCGCCGGCGCGCCCGACCGCAGCGCCGCAGCCAGGCCGAGCGCCGTCACCAGGACGAGCGGCGCCAGATAGACCTGGCCGTCGCGCAGCGGCCCGAATCCCGGCCACAGCGCGATGAGCGCTTTGAGCGCTTCCCGCCCCGCCGGGAACGCCCCCAGCGCGGCGACGCAGAACCCGGCCGCGGCCGCCACGGCGAGCCCGCCCCACCACGCGGGCCGGTCGGGGCGGGAGCGGAGCCGGGCGTACCCGAAGAGGCCGGCCGCGACCAGGAGCAGGCGCGTGGTGGCGGACCACCACGACTCCTGGCCGGGCGGCCCCGCGTCGGCGCTCCAGATGCCGCCCAGCGAGAGGAGGCTGACCAGCACGCCGAAGGGACCGTCGGCGCGGGCCGCGAACGCGTCCACCCCTGCCGGGTCCGTCACCGCGCCCGAGCCGAGCGCGGGAAGCGCCCACGGAAGGCTGTACACCACCAGGAGCCCGGCCACCACGGGCACTCTGCGGCGCGCGACGGCGATCGGCATCAGCGTGAGCGCCGAGATCAGCATCGCCTGGAACCCGCCGATCGCCGCGGGGAGGAGCGCCGCCGCCAGGCGGGTCCAGCGCAGGCCCGTGGCCCGCACCGCCCATGGCAGCCCGGCCACGCCGAGCAGCAGCGCCCACTGGCCGAGCATGAGCCGCTGCGCGAGATAGATGTTCCAGGCGAAGCAGGCCGCGGCGACCAGCCGGGCCAGCCTGCGCTCCGGCGGCACCAGCGCCGCCGCGCCGGTCGCGGCCAGCACGAAGATCCCGGCCAGCAGCCCCTTCTGCACGATCTCCACGGGCAGCGCCCGGGACGCGATCGCCACGACCAGGTCGCTGGGCACGGCGCGGGGGAATCCGCCGCGGTCCGGCAGCAGCGGCGCGTCGGGCACGAAGAGCAGGTCGTACCTGAGCACCAGGCCCCAGCCCAGTGCGGGCCCCAGGGCCAGCGCCGCCAGGGCCGCGCCGAGCAGCGCGGGCGCCGTCCGCGCGAACGTCAGGCGCGCGCGGACGGCTGCCGGGGGCACGGGCGACGGCCGCTCGACGTCCACCGCGGCACCGCCTCTCCCCTGCCCCCGGACATTCCAGGCACAGGGGAGAGTAGCCGCCACAGGCTCACATGCGTTACTTACCGGGCTCAGGGTCTCTCGGCAGGCCGAGCATGCGCTCGCCGATGATGTTGAGCTGCACCTCGGTGGTGCCGCCGTAGATGGTCATCGCGCGGGTGGCGAGCACCGCCCGGTTCCAGTAGCCGGCGTCGCCGAGCTTCATGTCGGCGGCCGTCACCGCCGCCGGACCGAGCAGTTCCACGGCGGTCTCGGACACGTGCTGGGCGTGGGAGGTCGACAGCAGCTTGCGTACGGAGGCGTCCGCGCCCGGCTCGGAGCCGGCCAGCTGCTTGAGGGTGACCCGCAACGACAGCGCGTTGATGGAGTGGCCCTCGCAGACCACCCCGGCCACCTGCTGCGCCTCCGAGGGCGACACCTCGCGGCCGAGCCGCCCGGCCAGGCCGAGCAGGTCGGGCACGGAGGCGCCGGTGCCGCCCGAGCCGGACGACAGCGAGACCCGCTCGTTGGACAGCGTGTTGCGGGCGACCTTCCACCCCTCGCCGACCTCGCCCACGACCAGGTCGTCGGGGACGAACACGTCGTCGAGGAAGACCTCGTTGAACAGGTTCTCGCCGGTCATCTCGGTCAGCGGCCGGACCGTGACGCCGGGGGCCTTCATGTCGACCAGGAAGTACGTGATGCCCTCGTGCTTGGAGCCCTCGCCAGAGTTGCGGGCGATGCAGATGCCCCACTCGGCCACGTGCGCGACGGAGGTCCAGATCTTCTGGCCGGTGAGCTTCCAGCCGCCCTCGACCGACTCCGCCTTCATCTGCAGCGAGGCCAGGTCGGATCCGGCGCCGGGCTCGGAGAACAGCTGGCACCAGATCATCTCTCCGCTGAGCGTCTTGGGCAGGAACCGTTCCTGCTGCTCCTGGGTGCCGTACGTGGCGATGGACGGCACCACCCAGGCACCGATGATCATCTGGGGCAGCCGGACCTTCGCGGCCCTGAGCTCCTGCGCGATCAGCACCTGCTCGAGCGGCTTGGCGTCGCGGCCCCACGGCCTGGGCAGATGGGGCATGACGAAACCGCGGGAGGCGAGCGCCCGCTTCTGCTCCTTGCCCTCCAGCCCGGCGATCTCCGCGATCTCGGCGCGGATCGACTCGCGCAGCTCCCCCGCGTCCTCCGGCAGGTCGATCTCCATCGAGCGGGAGACACCCTGCAGGGAGAGCGAGGCGACCGTGGCGGCCCACTCGGACGACGAGCCGAGCAGGGCCCGCAGGGTGAGCGCGCGGCGATAGTAGAGGTGCACGTCGTGCTCGAAGGTGTAGCCGATGCCGCCGAACGTCTGGATGGCGTCCTTCGCGCACTGGATGGCCGCGTCGGGCGCCATCACGCCGGCGACGGCCGCGGCGAACTCCAGCTCCTTCGCCGCGCTGACGGTCGCGCTCTCGGGGGCCTCCACCTGCTCCCCGGGACCGGCGCGCCGCTCCGCCGCCCTGGTGGCGTCCCAGACCGTGGCACGGGCCTGCTCCAGCGCGACCAGCATGCGGGAGAGCTTGTGCTTGATGCCCTGGAACTGCCCGATCGGGCGGCCGAACTGCACGCGTACCTTGGCGTACTCCGCGGCCGCCGTGACGCACCACGAGGCCAGTCCCGCCGCCTCCGCGCCGAGCACGATCGCCGCCAGGTTGCGGACGTCGGTGCCCTCGACGCCGTCGAGCACCCGCTCCGCTGGCACGGCCGCGTCCGCGAGCTCCACCCGGGCCACCGGCCTGGTCAGGTCGAGCGACGGGAGCGCGGTGACCGTGGCTGCGGAGGCGTCGACCACGACCCACTCCTCGCCCTCCGGCGTGGTCACCGGCAACACCAGCACGTCCGCCAGGGAGCCGCCGAGCACGGGCTCGGCCGTGCCGGAGACGACCAGGGAGCCGTCGTCGTCACGGATGCCGGTCAGTGAGCCGGTCAGGGCGACAGCGCCCGTGAGCGTGCCGTCGCCGAGGCCCTCCAGCAGATCGTGCCGCTTGGAGGCGTGGATCACCGCGCCGGCCAGCACGGTCGGCACGTACGGCCCCGGCGCCATCCGCTCGGCCAGCGCCTCCACGGCCACGGCGGTCTCCAGCAGCCCGTAGCCGGACCCACCCGACTCCTCGGGCAGGTGCAAGCCGAGCAGCCCCTGCTCGGCGAGCCCCGGCCAGAACGGCGGGCGGCCGTCCACCTCGGCGCGCAGCAGTTCCGCCGGGATGTTGCGCTCCGCCCAGCCGCTCACCGACTCGCGGAGCGCCCCGTGCTCCTCGCTCAAACCGATCGCCATGCTCATCCTCCAGCCAGGTCCGGCGCCATGCCAGAACCATATTCTAGAGGATGCTTCTGGCCTAGAGCGGGCGAACCTTCTTCACGATGGTGCTCAGGTCACGCCAGCGCTCCTTGTTCGTCTCGGGAATGGAGGCCATGAGCAACGTCGGCTTCGTCCTGCCCACCTCGACCACCGTCACCATGGCCTGGGCGACCTGCTCCTTGCCGTCGAAGGTGTAGGTGACCTTGTAGCCGAGCGTCCATCCCTTGCCGACCGGGATCTTCTGCGAGGCCGTCCACGCGAGCGTGGCTCCCTTGGGATATTGCGTGCGGATGGTCCAGCGGGCCGCTTCCGTGGCGATCGCGCGGTAGTCGGCGTTGGAGGACGGCTTCTTGTCCGGCGCGTCGCCGGGGTATTTCGCCGAGGCGATCAACGTGTGCGGGATGGCCACCTCGCCGATCCGCTGCGCGATCGAGAACGGCGGGAACGACCTGGCCTTCCACGGTGAGGCCAGGCGTGGATATTTGATCCCGGTGTTCTTGTCGGTGATGGTGCCGGTGACCTTGGCCGCCTTGCCGGACAACGTCGGGAACTTCTTGCTCTCCGGCACCGGCGGCAACACGATCGGGCTCTCGGTGACCGTCGGGCTGGCCGACGCCGACGGGGTGGCCGAGCTCGGCACGGGAGCGACGGCGACTACCTCCTCCGGCTGCCCCTGGTTGGCGGGCACGTCGCCGGAGAAGACCACGAAGACCAGCAGCACGGCCAGGACGGTCGCGAGGCTCGCGCCGGCCAGGTAGACGACCTTGATCGGGATGTCGCCGAGACCGCGGGACGCCGGCTTGGCCGTGCGCTGCGGCACCGGATGAGCCTGCGGCTGCATGAACGGCTGCGCGGGTGGCGGCTGGTGCGGTGGCAGATTCCGTGGCTGATTCGGCGGCTGATTCGGGGGCTGATTCGGCGGCTGATTCGGCGGCTGATTCGGCGGCTGGTGCAGGGGCCGCGGAGGCTGGTGACCACCCTGGCCGCCCTGGCCACCGGGGCCGCCCTGAGGCGGGTTCCCGGCACCCGGGGGCCGGCTCCCGGCGTTCGGCGGCTGGTTCCCGGCACTCGCAGGCTGGCTTCCGGCATTCGGTGCCTGGTTCCCCGACCGGCCCGGCGCCTGGTTTCCGGCATTCGGCGCCTGGTTCCCAGCCTGACCAGGCGGCTGGCTCTGCGGCGGGTCGCCGCCCTGCCCGGGCGGCTGGCCGCCGGGCCGGCTCTGGGGCTGCTTCGTGGGTTGACCAGCGGGTTTCACCGGAGTGGACGACCCCTGCGCCGACGGCCGGGCGATCTGGACCGTCTCCTCGGCGGGCAGGACGATCTTGCGGAACGGGGTGGTGGGTGGATCATGTTCAGGTCTCTGGTCGCCGACGTCCGCCATGGCCTTGAGGTTACGTCACGTCGGCGAGGCATAAATCCTCTATTCCCCTTGCAGAATCTTATTCTGTAGGGTCAGCGAACATGAGGGGTTTCTACGAGATCGCGGCCAACGACCCTGAACGCCCCGCCCTGCTCGGCGACAAGGAGGTCGCCTACGGAGCGCTGCTCGACCGTGTGAACCGAGCGTCCAACGGACTGACCGTGCGCGGAACCGGCCCTGGCGACTGCGTGGTCACCGTGCTGAAGAACGGGCTCGACGCCCTCACCATGATGCTGGCGACCTACCAGATCGGCGCGTACCTGGTGCCGGTCAACTGGCACTACACGGCCGAGGAGATCGACTACATCGTGACCGACTGCGGCGCCACCGCGGTGATCGCACCGGACGCGCTCACGGTCGACGACCTCGTGACCGGCGCGCCCGCCGTCGCCCCCGAGCACCGCAGGGCCGGATCGATGATGCTCTACACCTCGGGCACCACGGGCCGGCCCAAGGGCGTGCGGCGGCGGCTGCTGGACCTGACGCCCGAGGAGCTGTACCCGATCCTGATGCGCAAGAGCTGGCGGCACTTCGGGCTGCCGATGGGCGGGGTGCACCTGGTGTGCTCGCAGCTCTACCACTCGGCGCCGTACGGGCAGGCGATGATGGCGCTGCAGTTCGGGCACGCGATCGTGGCACCGGAACGGTTCGAGGCGGCCGGCGCGCTGCGGCTGATCGAGCGGCACCGGGTGACGAACGCCTTCATGGTGCCCACGATGTTCCACCGGCTGCTCGGGGTGAGCGACCGGGAGTCGTACGACCTGTCGTCCCTCACCCACCTCTACCACGGCGCCGCGCCGTGCCCGCCGGCCGTCAAGAAGGCGATGATCGACTGGCTGGGACCGGTGTTGTGGGAGTACTACGGCTCCACCGAGGCGGCTGTGGTGACCATGGTGTCCTCGCAGGAGTGGCTGGCCAGGCCGGGCACGGTCGGCAGGGCGCTGGACGGCATGACGTTCACGATCGTCGGCGAGGACGGCGAGGAGGTGCCGCCCGGCTCGCCGGGCCAGGTGTACGTCGACGGGATCAACCGGTTCGCATACCACCGCGACCCCGGCAAGACGGCGGCGGCCATGCGGGGGCGGGCGTACACCCCGGGGGACATCGGCTATCTCGACGACGACGGCTACCTGTTCCTGCTCGACCGCCGGACCGACCTGATCATCTCCGGCGGGGTCAACATCTATCCGGCCGAGATCGAGGCGGCGCTGATGGAGCACCCGTCCGTGGCGGACGTCGCTGTGATCGGCGTGCCCGACCCCGAGTGGGGGCAGAAGGTCGTGGCGCTCGTGCAGCCCGCGGCGGGCGTCTCGGGTGGCGCGGAGCTCACCGCCGATCTGCTGCGCCACTGCGAGCCCCGGCTGGCCCGGATGAAACATCCGCGGGTGATCGAATACCGCGCGTCGTTGCCGCGTACGCCGACAGGCAAGCTGAGCAGGCGCAACGTCCGAGAAGCGTATCTTTCAAGATGAGCTGGGCACAAAGCCCTGTATGAGGGAGTTCGTCGCAGGACTAGCGGCCGCCGCGATGTTGCTCGCAGGCTGCGGGGCGCCCCCGCAGCCACCGGGTGCCACCACACCGACGGGAACGGGCACCACCTCGCCGGCCGAGACCGCCTCCCCGACCGACTCGCCCACAGTGGCGCGGCTCCCGCTCGAGGCGGCGTACGAGCGGGTCATCACGAACGTCCTGCCGTCCATCGTGCAGATCACCACGAAGGTGGGCCTCGGATCCGGCGTCGTGTTCGACACGGCCGGGCACATCGTCACCAACGCGCACGTGGTCGGCCAGGCCGAGGAGATGGAGGTCACGCTCGCCAGCGGCGGCCCGCCGCGCCCGGCCAAGCTCGTCGAGACGTTCCCCCTGGGAGACCTCGCGGTGATCAAGGTGGACCGGCCCGACGGCCTGCGGCCGGCGAAGTTCGGCGACTCGTCGAAGCTGCGGGTCGGGCAGATCGTCCTCGCCATGGGCAACCCGCTGGGGTTCTCGGGCAGCGTGACGAACGGCATCGTCTCGGCGGTCGGCCGTACGGTCACAGAACCGCAGTCCGCCGGCTCACCCGGAGCCACGATCGCCGGGGCGATCCAGACCTCGGCCGCGATCAACCCCGGCAACAGCGGCGGCGCACTCGTGGACCTGTCGGGTCAGGTGATCGGCATCCCGACCCTCGCCGCCACGGACCCCGACCTCGGCGGGGGCGCGGCTCCCGGCATCGGCTTCGCGATCCCCAGCAACACCGCCACCGACATCGCCGCCCAGATCGTCAAGGACGGCAAGGTCACCAACACCCACCGGGCGGCGCTGGGCATCAGGGGCAGCACGATCGTCGGCGACGACGGGCAGCCCTCCGGCGTGGGCGTCGCCGGGGTCGAGCGCGGCGGGGGCGCGGAGAAGGCCGGCATCCGGGCGGGCGACGTGATCGTCTCGATCAACGACGAGGAGACGCCGACCATGGCCGAGCTGGCCGAGGCCATCACGGCGTTCGAGCCCGGCGACGAGGTGCGCGTGGGGGTCATCCGCTCGGGTGGGAAGCGGGAGACGATCACCGTGACGCTGGGGCAGTTGCAGGGCGATTGACCCCCGGGATCACTGCTTGGCGGTGAAGACGATCTCGACGCGGCGGTTCCTGGCCCGGTTCTTCTCCATGGGCTTGCCGTCCACCAGGTTGGGCAGCTTGGGCCGGCTCTCGCCGTACCCCTTCGCCTGGAGCGTCACGCCCGAACCGGTCAGCAACCCGCGCACGGCCGCCTGGACGGCCCGCGCCCGGCGCTGCGAGAGCGTGACGTTGTAGGAGTCGCTCCCCTGGTCGTCCGTGTGCCCCTCGATCTTGACGACGCCGCCCGCGCCCTCCGCGTCGATCTTCCCGGCGACCTCTTTGAGCCGCTGCTCGGCCTTGCCGGTCAGCTTCCACTTGTCCAGCTCGAACAGTACGTCGCTGGTGAGCGCGACCGTCACCTCGCGGCCCTGCTTGGACTCGCTCTGCGTGCCGTCCAGCGACTCGACCTCGCCGATGACGTCCTCCACGGGCAGCACGAGGTCCTCCACCACCCCGGTCGCGTCCGGAGGCGTGCTGGGCGCCGGCGACACCACGAGGGACAACGCGAGGCTAAGAGATCGGAACATCGGTGAACACGCCGAACATCGGCATCTCGACGTTGATCTTCGTGACGTCGGCGGGCGGGGCGGCGAAGACCGCGTACAACGTGGACGAGTCGCCCTTCTCCAGGAACTGGCCCTGGGTGCCCGAGCACACGCACTCGGCGTCTTCGCCCGTGCCGTTGCGGGCCACCCGGTAGCGCTTGGCGTTGACCGGGTCGATCAGGGAGACGGCCGACACGGTGAAGTCGAGTGGGCTCTCGCTCATGCCGTTGTGCAGGTTGACCTTGCCGTCGAGGGCGGTGACCGTCCAGTTGAGGCTGATCGTCCTGCCCTGGCGTTGGAGCGCGGTGACGTCGACCTTGGCCTTGCCGTACGTGTTGCCGGCGCCGACGTTCGTCTCCCGGGTGGAGATCGCCTCCGTCTCCTGCGGGGGCGCGCTCTGCTGCCCCGCTGGCCGGCTCTGCCGCTCCTCCGCGGAGGAGGACTCCGGCGCCTCCGGGGCGGTGGTCTGCGGCTGCCTCTCCTCGCCCCCGCCGCCCGGCTGGCCGGGAAGCATGCCGCAGCCCGCCAGTGCGACGGCCGCGAGGGTCAACGCGATCGTCTTACGCATATCGTGATCACCTTCGTCCTCGGGGATGTGACCCTCACCGTAGGAAAGCGACCTTCAGGATGTGCATAGTCCGCTTCGCCTGCGCGTTTCTTGTGCGAGCCGCTGGGCCTCGGCCTTGCCCTGGTCATCACCGAGGCCGTCAAACTCTCCCATAGCACTCATAAGGGCCTCAAGCGCCCCTTCGAGATCGGCCAGGTCGAGCATCGCCCGGGCCAGGGCCAGCAGCGCCTGCGCGGCGCCCCTCCGGTCCCCGTACGAGGTGAAGGTCTTCAGCGCCGCCCGCGCCGAGGCCTCCGCCTCGGCGGGAACCCCCTCCGTCCTGGAGAGCTCGGCCAGCACGAGCAGCACCCCCGCCTCGCCCAGCGGATCACCCAACTCCCGGTACGCGGCCAGGCTCGCCTCCAGCGGGCCCGCGTCCATGCGCAGCGCGCCGAGAGCGCGTAAGGCGTCGGCCCTGCCGCGCCGGTCGCCCGCCTCATCGAAGACCTGGAGCGCACGGGTGAAGGCCCGCTCGGCCTCGTCCGCGCGTGTCTGGACCAGGCCGAGCCGCAGCGTGATCCGGGCCAGCTCCAGCCCTTCGACCAGCGGCTGCGCCGCCCGCAACGCCGCCGCGGCCGCCTCGGTGCGCCCCTCGGCCCTGTGCAGATCGGCCAGGCCGCGCAGCAGCAGCGCCTCGCCCTGCCGGTGGCCCGCCGCCCTGGCCGCGTCGAGGCCGGTCGCCGTCGTGGCGTGCCAGTCGTCGTGGTGCGCGCCCAGCTCGAACAGCGGGGTCAGGTAGAACGCCAGCCGCCATGCGGCCTCGTGCAGACCTGCCCGGAAGAAGTCGTCGACGGTGGCCACCAGGAGCCGGCGCTCGGCGCTCAACCACCGTGCCTCCTGCCGTGCCTCCCCCCGCCGTGCCCACCCGGTCTCCAGC
>NZ_SMKP01000087.1:0-40697 GCF_004349015.1 Nonomuraea diastatica | reverse complement strand
CCTTGAGCTCCCGCACCGCCTGGGCCGTCGAGTCCGCCACATACGCGACCCCCGCCGCCACGTGCCCGGCCGCCGTCCCCCCGCGCGCCGCGTAGTCCGCGACCAGCGCCGCCTTCTCCGCGTCCCCGATGTGCATGCCGAGCAACATGGGCAGGCCGCGCGCCGCCGCCAGCCCCACCGTCGACTCCGAGGTGCACGCGACGACCGGCCGCATCGCCGCCTCCGGCACCACCCCGACCTCCCTGAACCGGAAGAACTCCCCGCCGGCCGCCACCCGGCCCCGGGAAAGGGCGTCGAGCAGCACGTCGAGCGACTCGCCGAAGCCCCGCTCGAACCGTTCGGCCCCCGTGCCGAACACCTCCAGGTCCACCCACGGCCCGCCCCTGCCCACGCCCAGCGTGAACCGACCGCGGGAAAGGTGGTGCAACATCGCCGCCTGCTCGGCCAGCGCCACCGGATGCTGCGTGGACAACACGCTCACGGCCGTGCCCAGCCCGATGCGGGTGGTCCTGCCGATGGCGACCGCCGCCAGGGTGGTCGCCGAGGGGCACACGCCGTAGGACATGAAATGGTGCTCGGCGATCCACGCGTCGTCGAACCCCGCCTCCTCCGCCGCCACGATCAGCTCGACGGCGTCGGACAGCACACGCCCCGCTTCCTGGCCGGGAAACTGCGCCGCGATCAGAAAAATGCCGATTCGCACCTGAGCCATCATGGCGGTCATCCGGAAAGAGCCGCCACCCGGAAAGCCTCGCCCCTCAGAAAAGTCTCGCCCCAGCGCGCCTCGCCTCCCAGAGCCTCCCAGAGCCTCCGGTGAGCCTGCGGTCAGCCGAAGAGCGTCGCCTGCCCCTCGCCTGCCAGCGGATCCCGGTGCTGCTTCAGGTGCCGCCACTGCGGCAGATCGTCCAGGTAGGACCACGAAAGACGATGGTGCGGGGTGGGCCCCAGCCGGGCTAGGGCCTCCTGGTGCAGCGGCGACGGGTAGCCGGCGTTCTCGCCGAAACCGTACTCGTCGCAGCCGATCGTCCCCATGTAGGCGTCGCGCCGCACCTTGGCCAGCACGGACGCCGCCGCGACCGAGATGCTCGCGGCGTCCCCCTTGATCTCCAGCCGCACCGGCCAGGGCGGACCGATGTAGTCGTGCTTGCCGTCGAGGATCACCGCGTCGGGGCGCGCGGGCAGAGCCTCCAGCGCCTGGCGGGCCGCCCTGCGCAGGGCCCGCGTCATGCCGAGCGCGTCGATCTCCTCGTGGGTGGCCTCGCCGTAGCCGACGCCGACCGCCCACGCGGCCAGCTCGGCGGCGAGCGGCGGACGTTTGGCGGCCGAGACCTGCTTGGAGTCCGTCAGGCCCGCCGGCGGCTCGGACAGGTCGGTGACCACGGCGCAGACGGTGACCGGGCCCGCCCACGCGCCCCTGCCCACCTCGTCGACGCCCGCGACCGTGCGGACGCTGTGCTGGGAGAGCAGGAGGTGCTCGATGTCGTACGTCGGCGCCATAGGGGCAGACGCTATCGCCTCCACGACCGGCCCGGGGGCGCGGCGGCACCGTACCCATGGGGCGGCGGCTCACTCGCCGAACGACCGGCCCACCACGTCCTTGGTCGAGCGGACCGGCCGGTCGGGCCAGTCGGCGAGCATGTCGTCCTCGGGGCGCCGCCGCTCCGCCGGGCGTACCGGATCGAGGTCGGCCGCGATGTAGCGGGCGGCCACGTGGATGGCCCGCAGCGTCACCGACACCGACGGCCGGTTGACGCTGGAGCTCCTGGCGACGGCGTGCACGTCGCGTCCCACCGGGTTGCCGGGGAACTGCCGCACGGCCAGTCCCCGCACCCCGGCGGCCAGCGCCAGCGAGGGCACGGCGGCGATGCCGATGCCCTTGGCGACGAGCGACAGGATGGTCCCCAGCCCTTCGAACTCCCACGGCGTCGGCCGGGTGCCGCCCACGTCCACCAGCAGGCGGTCCACGGCCAGCCGCGACGGCTCGCCGTCGGGCGTGGCCATCCACGCCTCGTCCCGCAGCTCGCGCAGGTCCAGCGGCACCTCGGGGTCGGCCAGGCGGTGCTTGCGCGGGACGACCAGCACCAGGGGGTCGTGCAGCAGGGGGAACACCCGCAGGCTCTCGCTGTCACGCACCCGGCCGTACCAGTCGTCCACGAGCGCGATGTCCACCTCGCCCGACTGCACCTCGCGCAGTCCACGCCCCGACCGGCTCTGCCCCAGCCGCAGCGTGAGCTCCGTGTGGCGGCGCAGCGAGCGCGCGAGCGCGGGCGCGAACGCCACCGCCGCCGTCGGGAAGGCGGTGACGACCACCCGTCCCGCGGGTTTGCCCGCGTGCGCCGACAGGTCGGACTCGGCCTCCTCGACCATGGACAGGATGCGCTCCGCGTGTATGACGAGCCGGCGGCCCGCGTCGGTGAGCTCGGCGCTGCGCGCGGTCCTGTCGATCAGCGCCGTGCCGGTCTCGCGTTCGAGCGCGACGAGTTGCTGCGAGACGGCCGAAGGACTGTACCCCAGCGACTCGGCAGTCGCCGAGATGCTTCCTCGGCGTGCGAATTCGCAGATCAGCACCAAACGCCGCAATTCCAGCATCAGACTTCCTTATGCCTACCCATGAAAAGCCTCGCTTGTCCTGATGCCTGATGGCAACCACCCTGGGAACGTGACAAACATGACGGTAACTCTGTCCGCCACTCTGGCGGCAAATGAGGACATCGAACGAAGACGACGCGCCGGGGAACGTGTGCTGCACCTGGCCTTCGGTGAGGCCGGTCTGCCCGTCCACCCGGCGCTGCGCGAGAGGCTGGCCGCCGCATCGGAGCACAACGGTTACGGACCGGTCGCGGGGGCGTCCGGGTTGCGGATCGCGGCGGCGGGCTACTGGACACGACGGGGGCTCATCACCGACCCCGAACTGGTCGTCTGCGGACCCGGCAGCAAGTCACTGCTGTACGGCCTGCTCCTGGCGATCGGCGGAGACATCGTCTTGCCCATGCCCAGCTGGGTCAGCTACGCCGCGCAGGCCGATCTCGTGGGCTCACGCCCCATCCTGGTGCCCGCACCTCCAGGAGAGGGCGGAGTGCCCGACCCCGACCTGGTGGCCGCCCAGGTGCGGCTGGCCAGGGCACAGGGCAGGACCGTGCGCTCGGTACTGGTCACGCTGCCCGACAACCCGACGGGACGGCTGGCCACGCCGGCGAACGTGGGCCGCCTGGTGGAGGTCGCCCGCGAGCTCGACCTGATGATCATTTCGGACGAGATCTACCGCGACCTGCTGCACGACCCCTCCCTGCCGTACGCCTCCCCGGCCGACCTCGCACCCGAGCGCACGATCGTCACCACGGGCCTCAGCAAGAGCCTGGCCCTGGGCGGCTGGCGGATCGGCGTCGCCCGCCTCCCTGACGACGGTCACGCGCTGCGTGCCCGCCTGCTCGCGGTGGCCAGCGAGATCTGGTCGGCACCCGCGGCGCCCGTACAGGAGGCCGCGGCCTACGCCTTCAGCGATCCGCGCGAACTGACCGAGCGCATCACCCGCAGCCGCCGGCTGCACGGCCTGGTCGCGCGGGCCGTACGCGACAGGTTCCTGGAGATCGGCGCCGACGTGCCCACCCCGCAGGGCGGCTTCTACCTCTACCCCGACCTCAGCCACCTGAGACTCGGCGGCTCCGCCGAGATCACCAAACTTCTGCTGGAGAACCACGGCATCGGCGTCCTGCCGGGACACGCCTTCGGCGACGACCCCGCCGCGGCCCGGGTGAGGGTGGCGGTGAGCCTGCTCTACGGCGAGACCGCCCAGGAGCGGCTGACCGCTCTGACCAGCCCCGACCCGCTCCAGCTCCCATGGATCGCGGCCAGCCTCAACCACCTGTCGAGGGGCCTGAAAGAGCTCGGCGCGACAGCCGGACAGGCGCCCGCGCTCGTCCCCGCGCCCTGCGGCGGTTAGGCGATCCTTTTCCCGAAGGCCCCCGTAAGCCGGTTGCCCCACCCCCCACAAGGGTCTCGTCAACCTGCGGAAACACCCGATCCGCAGCCACCGGCGAACACGTTCCCCCGCGCATGAACACCCGCGCTCACCATGTGCCCATGCCCGCTCCGGGCTCCTGGCGGCTCGCCATGAGGCCGGCAGCGGCCGAGGTGACCTGATCATCCGTCCGTCACGGCCCCGCCCGAACTTTCTGGGCGGGGCCGGTATTTTTGCCTGCCGGCCGGCGCTCTGTATGACACGCCCCCGCGGTGTGCTCGGTGTCGATCTGAGTGTCATACCCAGCCGACCTTCAGCATGCAGGGGCGAGCTCAACGCCTGATTAACGGCGGATCAACGGCTCGGTGAACGATCAGCCGGCGTCTAGGTGACGAGCGACGATGGATCTATCATTTGGTACCAAATCATTCCATTGGCTTGGAGACAGACGGCATGGCTGGTCAGAGCGTTCCAGGCGGGCTGCGGTTCGCCGTGCTCGGTCCTGTCCGCGCGTGGCATGATGGCCGGGAACTCGACCTCGGCACCCCGCTTCAGCGTTCCATTCTCGGCATGCTGCTGCTGCGGGAAGGGCACGCGGTCACTCCCAACGAGATGATCGACGCGGTCTGGGGTGAGGACGCGCCGCCGCGGGCCCTGGGCGCTCTGCGCACCTACGTCTCCAGGCTCCGTACGGTGCTCGAACCCGACCGGCCCGCCCGGTCCCGCCCGGAGCTGCTGACGTCGATCGGCAGGGGCTACGCGCTGCGGCTGCCCGGCGACGCGCTCGACCTGACCCGCTTCGAGCGCGGGATCCGCGAGGCGGAGTCCGCGCGCAAGGCGGGCAAGCTGTCCGAGGCCGCCAGGGCGCTGCGGGCGGCGCTGTCGTTGTTCGAGGGCGAGCCGCTGGCCGGGGCCGTCGGGCCGTACGCCGAGCACCAGCGCGACCGGCTGATCGAGCGCCGCATCAGCGTGGTCGAGATCCTCATGGACGTCGACCTGGAGCTGGGCAACCACGCGAAGGTCGTCTCCGAGCTGATCGCGCTGACCGCCGACCATCCGCTGCGCGAGCGGCTGCGGGCCCAGCTCATGCTCGCCTACTACCGCTGCGGCCGGCAGGGTGACGCGCTCAACGTGTTCACCGAGACGCGCGAGGCGCTCGTCGACGAGCTGGGCATCGAGCCCGGCCCCGAGCTGAGCGCGCTGCACCAGCGCATCCTGGCCGCCGACCCCACGCTGGCCGCCGCGCCCGTCCCCGACGACGAGGCGTCCGCGGGCGAGCCGCAGGAGGAAGAGGAGCCGCAGGCGCTCGACCTGCCGCGCCCCGCGCAGCTGCCCGCCGCCGTCAGCGACTTCACCGGCCGCAAGGAGATCGCGGTACGCCTGCGCACGATGGTGTCGGCCGGCTCGCCCGCGCAGTCGTCGCCCGAGGGCGTGCCGGTGGTCGCGATCTCCGGCATCGGCGGCGTCGGCAAGACCGCGCTGGCCGTGCACGTCGCCCACCAGGTCGACGAGGTCTTCCCCGACGGCCAGCTCTACGCCGACCTGCGCGGCTACTCCGGCGAGGCCACCGCGCCCGAGTCGGCGCTCGGAGCGTTCCTGCGCGCGCTCGGCATCCCGCCGGACGTCATCCCCGAGGGGCTCGCGGAACGCTCCGCGCTCTACCGGTCGATCCTCGCCGAGCGCCGCATCCTCGTGCTGCTCGACAACGCCCGCGACGCCGAGCAGGTCAGCCCGCTGCTGCCCGGTTCGGCCGGGTGCGCGGCCATCGTCACCAGCAGGGGCAAGCTGGCCGACCTGCCGTCGGCGCGGCTGGTCGACCTCGACGTGATGGAGCCGGACGAGGCTCTGTCGTTGTTCGCCGCCGTGGCCGGGGCCGAGCGCGTCTCGGCCGAGCGCGGCGCGGCCATGGACGTGGTGGCTGCCTGTGGGTTCCTGCCGCTGGCGGTGCGGATCGTGGCCGCCAGGCTGGCCGCGCGCCCGTCGTGGACGGTTGCCTCTCTGGTGCCCAGGCTGGCCGACGAGCAGCGCCGCCTCGACGAGCTGCGGGTGGGCAACCTGGCCGTCGAGGCCACGTTCGCGCTCGGCTACGGGCAGCTGGACACCCCGCAGGCCCGCGCGTTCCGGCTGCTCGCGGTGCCCAACGGCCCCGACATCTCCTCGGGGGCCGCGGCGGCCGTGTTGTCGATGAGCGCGTTCGAGGCCGAGGAGGTGCTGGAGTCGCTCGTGGACGCCAGCCTGCTGGAGGCGCCCGCGCCGGGCCGCTACCGCTTCCACGACCTGCTCAAACTGTTCGCCAGGCGGGAGCTGGAGAAGACGGAACGGCCCCAGGCCAGGACGATGGCGCTGCGCCGGCTGCTCGGCTTCTACCTGGCCTCCGCCCAGTCCGCGCACCGGCTGGCGTACGAGGGCAGCATGATCTCGGCCAACCTGCTCGTGGTGGGGAGCGGGCGCTCGTTCACGAGCGTGGACGAGGCCGTGGCGTGGCTGATCGCCGAGGGCGACTCGTTGTTCGCCGCCATCAACCAGGCCGCCGCGTCCGCGCGTGCCGCCGAGCATCTCCTGCCCGCCGCCGACCTGCTGGTGGCGATGGAGCCGCTGCTGGAGTCGGGCACGCACACCCGCGAGTTCGACCAGAGCACCCGGGCGGTGCTGGCGGCCGCGCTGGCCATGGGCGACACCGCAGGCGAGCTGCGCGCCCGTTACGTGCTCGGCCGGGTGTTGTTCGCGGGCAACCGTCTGAGGGATGCCGAGGAACACTTCAGGCGCGTGGACGAGCTGTCGCGCGAGCGCGGCGAGAAGATCGTCACCGGTGAGGTGCTGAACGCCCTGGCCGTCGTGGTCGGCAGGCAGCGCCGCCACACCGAGGCGCTGGCCCTGTTCGACTCCGCGATGCGCTTCTACCGCGAGAACGGCGTGCCGGCCGGCGAGGCTCTGGTGCTCAGCTACTCGGCCCGCGACCACCTGGGACTGGGCCGCCCTGACGACGCGATCGCCGCCGCGGAGAAGGGTCTGGCCATCTTCACCGAGATCGGCAGCGGCGCCGGCACCGCACGCGCCCGCTACCACCTCGGCATCGTGCTCTCCCGGGTCGGCCGGCTCACCGAGGCCGTGCACCACCACGCCGAGTGCCTGGCCTTCTTCCGGGCCAGCAGGCAACGGGTCTGGGAGCAGCGCGTGTGCTCCAGGCTGGCCGAGACCTTCATCGCCGCCGAGCGTTACCCCGAGGCCGTACGCCACGCCGAGCAGGCCCTCGTGGTCTCCCGCGAGATCGGCCACCCCTACGGCGAGGCGCTCTCGCTCACCGTTCTCGGCAAGGCGCTGCGCGGTCTCGATCACGGGCCCGGCAGCGCGAGGAGGAGTCTCGACTGCCTACGGCAGGCTTTCGAGATCTTCTCCCGGCTCGGCGCTCCCGAGGCGGGCGATCTCAAGGTCCTGCTCGACGGCATCCCCACTGGCGAGCCCGTCGCCGGGACCGACGGCGAGAGCGTCGTCGAGTCCTGAGTACAGCTCGTCGTCCAGACGTGTCATCCACACATGGTTGATCAAGGCTGTCCTTAGGGAGTCACGATGTGCTCGTGATCGACTGAGGTTCAGCCCGGCCGGTCGTCCTTCGCCGCCACGCGTCGCTAGGGGGCCCGGTCATCGGGATGCTCCGCGAGGCGGCAGCCGCCTCACACAGACGACCGGCCGGACCTGACACGGCCCTCGAACCCCCCAAGGCCGTGTCTTGGCCTAGAGCCTCCACCCGGGGGGTCAACGTCCGATCAATGCCGGATCAAAGCAGGAAGTATCCCTCGGCGATGAGGGGCCTGACCGCGTCGGCGTTGGGGATCTCGCCGTCGCCGACCAGTTCGGCGATCACGTTGAGCAGCGGCCCGAGCGCCAGCTCGCCGTCGCAGACACCGGCCAGCGCGGCCTCCACCGTGCCGACCTCTCTCGTACGGCGCAGGCCCTGCGTCTGCCGCAACACGATGCGGATCGAATCTTCCGCGCCCGGCAGGCCGATCCGCTCGTCGAGCAGGCCGTCGACCGTACGCGGCCGCGCGGCGTCGAGGTCGCCGGCCCGGTGGGCGGCCGCGACGGCGTCGAGCACCGAGTCGACGTAGTCGCCGACCGGCAGGCTGACCTGATGGGTGAGCGCTTCCACGCGCACGACCGGGTCGAGCGTGCCCGAGTTGCGCATCGTGATCCAGCCGAATCCGATGGCCTCGACCTTGCGCTCCTCGAACCAGGACAACCAGCGGTCGTAGTGCTCTGTGTAGCTCCTGGTGCCCTGCTCGGCGGCGTCCCTCAGCCAGAGCTCGACGTATTCGGCGGGGTCCTGCACGTCGCGCTGCGCCACCCAGGCGTCGCAGCCGGTCTCGCGCAGCCAGCCGCCGACGCGGTCGTGCCAGTCTTCGCCTTCGACGTGCAGCCAGTTGGCCAGGAAGTGGGCCTGGCCGCCGGGGCTGAGATGGCGGGACGTCCCGCGGAGGAGGTCGCGGCAGAAGCCGTCGCCTTCGGCGCCCGACTCGCGGTAGGTCAGCCTGCCCTCTGGGGCGATCACGAACGGCGGGTTGCTCACGATGAGGTCGAACGACTCGTCCTCGACCGGCTCGAACATCGACCCGGTGCGCGCGTCCACCCCGGAGACGCCGGACAGCTCCCAGCTCAGCCTGGCCAGCTCAAGGGCCCGCGGGTTGAGGTCGGTGGCCACGATGTGCTCGGCCCGCCCGTCCAGGTGCAGCACCTGCACCCCGCACCCGGTGCCGAGGTCGAGCGCGCGCCCGACCGGGCGGCGGGTGACGAGCTGGGCCAGGTTGGCCGAGGCGCCGCCGGCCCCCACGACGTGGTCGGGCCGCAGCGCGGGGTCACCTGGCCGGACCTTGCGGTCGGAGACGAGGTAGCCGCCGGTCTCCCAGGGTTGCAGGTGGACGGTCGCGCGGACCTGGTCGCCATCGGTCTCGACCAGCCCGGATCGTATGACGTCGGGCGGGAGCGCGCTCGCCGGCACGGGAACGCCGAGCCACCACAGCCTGATCAGCGTCGCCAGCGGGTCGCCGTCGGCGGTGGCGCGCAGCGCCGGGACCAACTCCTCCCGGGACAGCGCGGAGGCGGCCATCGTGCCGAGGCGCTCGCGTACGCCGTCGATCGTGTAACCGGTCTCCAGGAGATGATCGCGCAGTCGTTCCACGAGCCCATCCTTTCATCGCGGACTCCTACGCATGATCCGATACCGAGAGCGTTCATACTGTTACCGATCTGCCCTGGCATTCTGCCTTCGCCGGGCATCCGGGACGCGATATGTCTAGAGAAGCCAGCGCGTCATCCGGAGGAGCGGACCCATGCTGATCCCCTGTTTGGCCTGCGATTCCCGATTTGTTCCCGATGATTACTTCCGCGCCTGCTCCAGCTACCACCGCGGCATGGACCTGGTCTCGTGGGCCTGCCCGCGCTGCGGCAACCGCGACGACCTGCGTGTGCTGCCGGGTGAGCTCGGGTTCGGCTATCCACACCAGGGCAGGTACGCCGTGCTCGCCCGCGTGCGCGTGCCGGGCCTGCGCAGGCAGCGCGGCGACATGCGGCTCGACATCTCGCTCGGCAGGGGCAGCTGGCAGGTGCCGGTGGTCGGCCGGCAACCGGTGACGGGACCGCCCGCCGGCGGCGTGATCGCCTGCCCCGCTATTCAGGTCGCTGACGCAGGCTCTGCCAGGCCGCCTCGCCCAGGCCCTTGATCTCCTCATCGGTCGGCGTGTGGGCGCCCGCGAACCACAGGCGGCACATCTCCTGTGCGGGTCCCAGCCACAACACGTAGCACATGGTCGGGTGTACGGGCTGGAGCAGCCCGTTCTTCATGTGCGGGCGCCACCAGTCGGAGACCTTGCGGAAGAACGCGCGGCGCTCCTCGGCCACCTCGGCGCCGCCAGGCTCGTTCTTACGGGGCGGGCGCTCGCTGACCAGCAGCCTGGCCCGCTCGGGGTGCTGGCCCGCCCAGCGCATGTGGAAGGCCACCACGGCCTCGATGCCGTCGCGGGCCTCCTCGTGGCTGACCAGCTCGGCGAGAAATGCGCTCTGGTAGGCCGTGAGGATCTCGGCGTACAACACGCCGAAGACATGTTCTTTGCTGGTGAAGTGGTGGTAGAAGCTGCCGACGCTCACACCGCTTTCCTCGCGGAGGCTGGCCAGCGTGGTGGCGGAGACCCCGTCCTGGCTGAACCGGCGGAGGGCACCCTCGATGATGCGGGTCCGGCCGTCGCGTCCGTTCTTGACACTCTTCACGCTGTCAATGGTGTGCCACCAGAACGTTATTCCGCAAATAGCCCGGCCTGATTGATCATAGCGGTCACCGCCACGGCCCCGGAGGCGGCCGTCATCTCGGCGTCCGGCCAGAACCTGCGGATGAGCCTGAGCACCCGCCGGTTCTCGCCCAGGACGTCCATCCCCACGGTCTTCGCCCCGCGTACGGCGGCCCGCATCAGCAGCGTGTCCACCAGCCGCGGCCCGAGCCCGAACCCCTGCCACCGGTCGGCCACCACCACGGCGATCTCCACGTCGCTGCACTCGCCCTGGTAGCTCATGGCGTGGCCGACGATCTCCCCGCCTTCGGCGGTGGCGATGAGGGCGTCGCGGTGTTCGTCCACCGTGAGCAGCACACGCACCAGCCCGGCGGCGGGGTTGGCGAAGCCGGTGAAGAAGCGGAGCGTCTGCGTGTGCAGCGACAAACCCGCCAGGAAGCGCCTGATCCGCTCCTCGTCGTCAGAGCAGGCCTGGCGGATCTGAGTTCCATGCATGAACTCAGCCTGCCCTGTCGCGCCTGAGTCTGTCAATTGAACTCAGGTATAATGACGAGATGAACGTGCCGTCTCGCATGGACTTCCGAGCGGACAACTGCTCGATCGAGCGCACCCTGGACATCGTCGGGGAGAAGTGGACCTTCCTCGTGCTGCGCGAGGCGTTCAGCGGCGTGCGGCGCTTCGCCGACATGCAGGTGATCACCGGCGCCCCCCGCCAGGTGCTCAGCGCCCGCCTGGCCCGGCTGGTCGACGAGGGCCTGCTGCGCAAAGAGCCCTACCGCGAGCCGGGGCAGCGCCAGCGCGACGAATACCGGCTGACCGACAAGGGCCGTGACCTCTATCCGCTGATGGTCGCGCTCATGCACTGGGGCGACAAATACCTGACGGACGACGACGACGGGCCGCCCGTCCGGCTCACCCACCGCGGGTGCGGCGCTCCCGTCGAGCAGCACTTCCGCTGCGCCGACGGCCACGAGGTGAGCGGCCCGCGCGAGGTCACGCCCATCCCCGGCGAGGGAGCCGAGTTCAGGAGCGCGTGAGCGGCCCGCCGCAGGTGGCGACCCTCCTTGCGCCTAGTCTTGAGAGCGTGTACCGGTTCCTTCTGACGCCTCGGTGGCTCGCGCTCCACGTGGTGGTGCTGCTGGTCATCCCCGCCTTCGTGTTCCTCGGGCGATGGCAGTTCGGGCGGTTCGAAGAACGGTCCGCCAACAGCGAGCGGGTCACCGCCAACATCGAGGCCACACCGGTGCCGCTGGAGCGGCTGGCGGCCCCCGGGCGGCCGGTCCGCGAGGACGACCGGTTCAGAAAGGTGACAGTGGCGGGCACGTACGACCCGTCCCACGCCCTGCTCGTCCGCCGGCGCCCTCAGGAGGGCAGGCCCGGCTACTACGTCCTGACCCCGCTCGTCACCGGGCCCGGCACGGCGGTGATCGTCAACAGGGGCTGGGTCAAGGCGGGCGCCACCGCCGACACCCCGCCCGAGGTCCCACCGCCCCCTGCCGGGCAGGTGACCGTCACCGGCCGGCTACGCCCGGGCGAGACCGAGGAGTCCAGCGGCATCCGCGAACGCTCAGGGCTGCCCCCTGGCCAGGTGCTGCTGATCGACATCGGCAGGATCGGGAAAGGGCTGCCGTACACGCTGGTGGGCGGCTACGTGGAGCTGACCGAGCAGCAGCCGCGGCCGGCCGCGGCGCCCGCTCCGGTGCCGGAGCCCGACGTGGGCGCCGGCGGCGGGCTCAACCTGGCCTACGGGGTCCAGTGGTGGTTGTTCATCGGCATCGCCATCGGCGGGTGGATCCTGCTGATCCGCCGCGAGGTGGCCGAGCGGAAGGCCGCGTCAGAAGGGTCGGAGGGCTCAGAGGCGTCGGAGGCCGAGGAAGCGGAGAGCACCCCCCGTTAGGGTGGTGCAGTGCGGCACATCACGTTCACCAACCTCTGCAATTTCCGCGACGTAGGCGGATATTTCACCAAAGATGGGCGCAGCGTCCGGTGGCAGCGGCTCTACCGAGCCGACTCCCTCGGCTGGCTGGCGGGAGACGATCTCACGACCTTCCGCGACTTGGGCGTACGCGCCGTCATCGACCTGCGGCACGCGTTCGAGATCGAGAAGAACGGCCGCGTGCCCGAGACCGACGACCTGCTCTACCAGAACCTGCCCATCGAGGGCAGACGCTGGGACACCGCCACCACCTACAACGAGGAGATCGGCATCGAGCGTTACCTCGCCAACCGCTACCTGGAGGTGACCGAGGACGGCGTGGCGAACCTCAGGACCGCGCTGGAGACCATCGCGCGGGCCGACAACGCCCCCACCGTCATCCACTGCGCCGCCGGCAAGGACCGCACCGGCGTGCTCACCGCGCTGGTCCTGTCGCTGGCGGGGGTCGGCGAGGACGACGTCGTGGCCGACTACGCGCTCACCGGGCTGGCCACCGACCGCTTCATCGCCGACTGGAGCAGAAGACACCCGGGCACGTCGACGTGGCCCGGGTTCGGTCTAGCCCCCGCCGAGGCCATGCGGCTCTTCCTGACCGACCTCGCGCACCGGCACGGCTCGGTCGAGGCGTACGCCGACCAGGTCCTCGGGATCGCCCAGGACACCATCGACGAGCTCCGCGGCCACCTGCTGGCCGAAGCACCTTGACAGGACTCGGCTCCCGATGTGTTGATCTCGGAGACCCAACGGATACGTCGCAGCTTGTTCGACGTTATCCCCTCGTCGTACGGTTACGTGCGTGACTACGCCGCTGCTTCCCGACCCAGACCCGAGGCGGCGCGACTACGTGATCATCTCCGCCGACGATCACCTGATCGAGCCTCCCGACCTGTTCGATGACCGGTTGCCGGAGAAATACGCCGAGGTCGCGCCCAAGGTCGTGGAGACCGAGGCGGGTCACCAGGTCTGGCGCTACGGCGGGGCCACCTACCCGTGCGCCGGCATCGACGTCGGCGCGGGGTTGCCCCGCGAGCAGTGGACCCTCGACCCCGTCAGGTTCGACAACATGCGCCCGGGCTGCCACGACATCGAGGCCCGCATCAAGGACATGGACGTCGCGGGCATCTGGGCCGCGCTCTGCTTCCCCGGCATGCTGGCCGGCCAGTCGGGCATGCCGTTCGCCAGGACCCGCGACCAGGAGCTCGGCCTGGCCCTGGTCAAGGCGTGGAACGAGTGGCACATCGACGTCTGGGCCGGCACCTACCCCGAGCGCGTCATCGGCCTGCAACTCCCGTGGCTGCCCGATCCCGACCTCGCCGCCAAGGAGATCCGCGCCAACGCCGCCAAGGGCTTCAAGGCCGTGGTGTTCCCCGAGTTCCCCACCCGGCTGCGGCTGCCGTCGATCCACTCCGGCCACTGGGACCCGTTCTTCGCGGCCTGCGAGGAGACCGGCACCGTCGTCGCCCTGCACACGGGCGACGCGTCGTGGTCGCCCGTGCCCTCCCCCGACACGCCCCTCGAAGCCATCACCACGCTGATGCCGACCAGCGCCATGTTCGCCTGCGCCGACTGGCTCTGGTCGGGGCTGCCGCTGCGCTTCCCGGCGCTGCGCATCCTCATCGTGGAGGGCGGCGTCGGCTGGCTGCCGATGCTGGCCGAGCGCGCCGACTACGCCCTCGACCACCCGGTCGCCGGTGAGGCGTCATGGGAGGGCGGGCTCAAGCCCAGCGAGGTGCTGCGCCGCAACTTCTTCTTCGGCACGCGCGACGACCACGCGCTGTCGGGGGTGCGGCTCGCCGTCGGCCTCGACCACGTGCTCCAGGAGAGCGGCTATCCCCACTCGGACTCGACCTGGCCCGACACCCAGAAGTCGGTGGCGCACAACCTCGGCGCGCTGCCACCCGCCGACATCGCGCGGGTCGCCTACGGCAACGCGGCCCGCCTCTTCGGCCACCCGCTGCCGTCGCGCGCCTGGCTGCGGATGGAGGAGATCTAGGCCAGACCTAGGCCTGTTCGAGGCCCTCGACGCGGCCCTCGATGATGGTGCGCTCGTGCTGGACGTAGCGCCCGCTCTCGCCCAGCAGGGAGGCGAGCAGCCACAGGAACACGCCGAAGTCGTCGGCGACGCCGATCAGCATCAGGAAGTCGGGCAGGACGTCGACCGGCGACAGGATGTAGACCACGCCGAGCGCGAGCAGGCCCAGCTTGCCCTTGCCCATGCCGTCGTACTGCCCGCGCATGACCGCGCCGATCATCCGCGGGATCGCCCGGACCCTGGTCATCAACGCGGGCGACCCGGGTTTGGTCACCTCGCGATAGGTCCGCCACGCCGCCGCCGCGCGTGCTGCCTTAGCCATCATGACAACCCCCTACCCCTGGCTCTTCACGACATAACGCGTCGCCGCGGCCACGAGTTCCTGCCGATCAGGCCAGCGCCGCATGCTCGAACGGGCGGGCCCGCTCGACCTGCGCCGCCACCCTGATCAGCAGATCCTCCCGGCCGGCCGCCGCCACCAGCTGCACGCCCACCGGCAACCCCGCCGCGGTCCTGTGCAGGGGCAACGAGACGGCGGGCTGCCCGGTCGCGTTGACCGGCGAGGTGTAGGCCACGGCGTGCGCCGTCCTGCCGAGGCTCACGCTGAGGTCGGTGGCCGGGATCCAGCCCAGCGGGAACGGCGCGACCCCCAGCGACGGCATCAGCAGCAGATCGTGGCCGGCGCCCCACCAGGCGGACATGCGCCGGCGGAAGCCGTCGATCCACTGCGTGGCCAGGATGTGGTCGGCCGCGCTGTGTCCCTGGGCCGCGCCGACCATGGCGGCGTTACGCGGCTCCAGCTCCTCCACGTCCACGGGCTTGCCGCGCGCCGCGCCCAGGCCCGCGACCTGCGCGGCCAGGTTGTTGGCCACGATGGCGCCGAAATGCCGGGGAAAGTCCGGCTCCGCGAGCGCCTCAGGACCTCCTGGCGCGACGTCATGACCCAGCGACTCCAGCAGCTCCGCGGCCCTCGTCACGGCCTCGGCGACCTCGGGCGCCTCCGGCACGTCACCCCTGGGATGCGTGGCGAGGAACCCGATCCGCAACCGCCCGGGATCCGCCCCCACCTCCGCGGCCAGCGGGCCCGGCAGCGCCGGGGCGTCGTACGGGTCGCCAGGACGCATGCCCGCGACGACGTCGATCGCCGCCGCCGTGTCACGCACGCTCCTGCTGACGAAGCCCGGGCACGAGAACCCGCTCCACCCCTCTCCCATGGCCGGGCCCAGGCTCACCCGGCCGCGCGTCGGCTTGAGCCCCACCAGGCCGCACACGGACGCGGGAATGCGGATCGAGCCGCCTCCGTCGCTGGCGGTGGCCAGCGCCACCATCCCGGCCGCCACCGCCGCCGCCGAGCCGCCGCTCGACCCGCCCGCGGAATACGCCGGATCGTACGGGTTGCGCGTGGGCCCGAACGCCAGCGGCTCCGTGGTGATCGTGGAGCCGAACTCCGGGGTGTTGGTCCGCCCGAGCACGACGAACCCGGCCTCGCGCAGGCTGACGACGCCGTACCCGTCCGGGGCGTCCACGGCGCCGTCGCGCACAGAGGAGCCCGCGCTGTACGGCTCACCCGCCTGCCGCCAGCCCAGGTCCTTGAGCAGGATCGGCACCCCTCTGAAGGGCGCGTCCGCCGGAATGGCGTCGATCTCGGCCAGCGCCCGTTCGAAACGGCGGTGGATGACCGCGTTCAGCTCGCCGTCGCGGGCCTCGATGCGGGCGATCGCGGCCTCCGCCAGCTCGCGCGCCGAGACCTGCCCCTCCCTGACCGCCCGCGCCTGGGCGAGCGCGTCCAGCCTCAGTACGTCGTCCACGTCGCCTCCTACGCCTGGGGAGCCAGGTCACGCACCGCCTGGTCGATGGAGACCTCGCCTCCGGGGATGAGGGCGAGGACGGGGGTGTCGAGCCTGTTGTCCACGTACTGCTGGATCCTGGCGCGGCAGGTGGCCGCGTCGCCGTGCACGATGAGGTCGTCGACCACCTCGTCGGGGATGGCCTTCAGCGCGGCCTGCCGGTCGCCGGCCGCCCAGGCCTCGTGCATCGGCCGCAGCGTCTCGCCGCGCCCCAGCCAGTCGTGGAAGGCGGCGTAGACCGGGACGGTCAGGTAGCCGGCCAGCATCCGCCTGGCCATCTCGCGCACCTGGGCGGCGTCCTCGCTCACGCAGACGAACAAGCGGGCGATCAGCTCGGTGCCGGGGCCGATCTCGGCGCGCACGCGGCGTACGTCATGCGGGGAGAGCCAGTTGGTGATGGCGCCGTCGGCCTCGGCGGCGGCCAGCCGCAACATGCCCGGCCGCAGCGCCGCCAGCACGATCTTCGGCGGCGCCTTCGGGGCCCGCTCCAGCCGGAACCCCTTGACCTCGAACGTCTCGTACGCCTCCGAGACCTTCTCGCCGGCCAGCGCCCTCTTGAGGAAGCGCAGCGTGTCGCGGGTGCGCGCGTACGGCTTGTCGAAGGTGCCGGCGTTCCACCGCTCCACGATGGCCGGGGACGACGCCCCGATGCCCAGCACGAACCGCTCGGGCGCCAGATCGGCCAGCGTGGCCGCGGACATGGCCAGCAGCCCGGGACCGCGCGTCGAGACGGGCACGATGGCGCTGCCCAGCCTGATCCCCGGCGCCCACTGCGCGGTCAGCGCCAGCGGCGTGAACCCGTCGACGCCGTTCACCTCGGCCGACCACGCGTCGGTGTAGCCGAGGCCGGGCAACTGCGCGATCAGCTCCTGCGACCTCGCGAGCGAGCGGTCGTAGAAGGGAATGGTCATGCCCCACTTCTGCGTCATGCACGGCCTCCAGCTCCGTTGCGTCCAACCCCAGCTCACGCGGCCTGCGGTTGGACGCTGGACGCGTCCAACCGTACCAACCGCTCGGTATGAGGGCTAGGCGCGGAGTTCGTGGACCGCCGCGATGAAGTCCTTCGTGATCCCCCTCAGCCCCGGCAGGTGCGACAGCCCGACCAGCCGGTCCACAAGCGGCACCGTGACCTCGATCAGCCGGTACGTACGAGCGCACCCCGGCGAGGTGTCGTGCACCCAGAACAGCACCATCCCCATGGACAACAACCACAGCAGCTCGGGCAGCTCCTCACGCAGCTCGGCGTTCATGCGGTCGCGCGACCCCTCGACGACCTGGCGGTAGATCGCGATGGACGCCTCCCGCGCCGGGGACGACTGCTCGCTGAACGGGCTCAGCGGGTTGGTCGGCTCGGCCGCGTGCTTGAAGAACTTCACGGCGAACTCGTGGTAGGGCTCGGAAACGCGTACCCATTCGCGCAGCACCCCGCTCAGCCGGGCCGCGAACGCCTCCTCGGTCGCCAGGAACTCCTTGCAGGCCTCCTCGTGCTCGGCCTGGGCGCGGTCGTAGTACGCCTGGATCAACGCCTCCTTGCTCTCGAAGTAGTAGTAGGCGTTACCCACGGACACTCCGGCCTCCGCGGCGATGGCGCGCATGGTGGTCGCGTCGAAGCCGCGCTCCCTGAACAGCCGCAACGCCGTCTCGACGATGAGCTCCCGGGTGCTCTCCGATCCGCGGTTTCGGGCTTCGGACACGTTCGTCACTGTACGTCGGGAAACCTGGTTAGGTCATGGAGCCGCACGGTGATCGCCGATCCAAGGCAAAGTTGCATCCGCGGCATGAGTTATCTCCTGTGAATGGTGGGATTGTCGTTTCAGGCGGAAGGGCTATTTCCGCGAAAAGGCATCGACATGTGGATACGTGGAACAGTGCGCCTCATCGTAGTCGCGCTCCTCGGCATAGAGATCACCATCATCGCGCTGGCCTCGGCCGCCTCCGCCGCCACCCACCCCGATGGGGAGCGGACAGGGAGCGGCCCCAACGAGGCCGGGCCCGGAGGGTGGGAGGATCCCCTCCCGCAACCGCTGCGGGCGGCCATGGCGGAGGCGCAGTCCAGCGCCTCGGAGACCAGGCCGCTCCCCGCCGCGCCCTCGGCGCGCGAGCACCTCATGATGAACCGTGACGATCTGGCGGCCCTGCGGAACTGGCCGATGGACGACCTGCGGTGGCTCACGGAAGGCAGGCAGGTGCCGGACACGACGCACGCGCAGCCGTGGCCGGCCCAGCCGCGAGCGAACCTGTCGCCCGCGGAACGCCAGCCACAGGCCGCCAAGGCGCGAAAACGCACCAAGGCGGCCAAGAAGGGCCACACACGGCGGCACAAGGCTCACAAGCGCGCCAGCGTGGACCTGGCGCGCGTGATGCCCCGGCAGGCGGCCGCGCAGATGACCCACGCCACCGCCGCCGGCTGGCTGCGGAGCTCGGGCCTGCGTACGACGTCGACCGGCAACTGCACGAGCAAGCACCGGCGCCACTGCACCTCGTTCGACTCCGTGCGCGCCGGGACCGTTGCCGGCATCATCCAGCTGAAGCGCGAGAGCGGCTGCCCGATCATGGTGACGGGTGGCACGGAGACCGGCCACGCACCGGGCCAGTACAGCCACGGCAACGGCTACAAGCTGGATATTTCACACAATTCCTGCATCGACCGGCACATCAAGAAGATCAGTGACCGCGCCGGAGCCCGCAGCGACGGCGCCCGGCTCTACCGATCCGGATCAGGCACCGTCTTCGCCGACGAAGGCGACCACTGGGACATCCTCTTCCAGTGACATGCCCTGCGCAGGACGCCGTGCGGCACCCACGGCGTCACACCACATCACCCGGTCACTTCTCGGATGCGACCAGCTCGGCGATCTCCGCCGCGTTCAGCGCCGCCCCCTTGCGCAGGTTGTCGCCGCACACGAACAGGTCGAGCGTGTTGGGGAAGTCGACCGCCTGGCGGACACGGCCGACGTAGGTCGGATCGTTGCCCACCACGTCGAGCGGCGTCGGGAACACCCCGTTGGCCGGGTCGTCCATGAGGACCACCGTCGGCGCCGCCTCCAGCACCCGATGCGCGTCGGCCACCGTGATCTCGCGCTCGAACCGCGCGTGCACGGCCAGCGAGTGAGTCGTGACCACGGGGACGCGCACGCAGGTCGCGGAGACCTTGAGGCCGGGGATGCCGAGGATCTTGCGGGACTCGTTGCGGAGCTTGAGCTCCTCGGAGGCCCAGCCGCCGTCCTTGTAGGAGCCGGCCCACGGAACCACGTTGAACGCGATCGGCGCCGGGAACGGCGACTCGCCGGGCAGCTTGTCGGCCAGCACCCTGCGCACGTCGCCAGCCACCTGACCGAGACTGCGGTCGCCCGCCACGGCCTCGACCTCGTCGTAGAGCCGCCCGGAACCGGCCACGCCGGCGCCAGACACCGCCTGGTAGGAGGCGACGACCAGCTCGGTGAGCGTGAACTCGGCGTGCAGCGCGCCCATGGCCGCCATCATCGACAACGTCGTGCAGTTGGGCGTGGAGATGATGTTGCGCGGCCGGTTGCGCGCGTCGAGCGGGTTGACCTCGGGCACCACCAGCGGCACGTCGCGCTCCATGCGGAACGTGCCCGACTTGTCGATCACCACCGGGCCGCGCGCGGCCGCGATCGGCACCCACTCGGCCGACACCTCGTCGGGCACGTCGAAGATGGCCACGTCGATGCCGTCGAAGACCTCGGGCGCGAGCGCCTGGACCACGACGTCCTCGCCGCGTACGCGCAGGACCTTGCCCGCCGAACGGGGCGAGGCGACGAGACGGATCTCGCCCCAGATGTCCTCACGCGTCGACACGATGTCGCGCATCACGGTGCCCACGGCGCCGGTCGCGCCGATCAGGGCCAGGTTGGGCCTGTTGCTCATCGTCCGGTTCCTCCATACACCACGGCTTCGACCTGGTCGGCGTCGAGCTCGAAGGCACGGTGGGCGGCCGCCACGGCCGCGTCGACACCGTCCTGCCCGACCACCACAGAGATGCGGATCTCCGACGTGGAGATCATCTCGATGTTGACCCCCGCGTCGGCGAGGGCCGCGAAGAACGTCGCCGTGACGCCGGGGTGCGAGCGCATGCCCGCTCCGATCAGCGACACCTTCCCGATCTGGTCGTCGAAGAGCAGCGACTCGTAACCGATCCGCTCCTGGATCTTCTTCAGCGCCGTCAGCGCGGCCTGGCTGTCGGCCGTGGGCAGCGTGAAGGAGATGTCGGTGCGACCGGTGGCCGCGGCCGAGACGTTCTGCACGATCATGTCGATGTTGATCTCGGCGTCGGCCAGCGTTTTGAAGATCGAGGCAGCCTCGCCGACCTTGTCGGGCACCCCGACAACAGTGATCTTGGCCTCGCTCCGGTCGTGCGCGACGCCGGAGATGATCGGCTGCTCCATCTCGGTTCCTTCGGTGTAAGGGTCGGAGACGACCCACGTGCCTTCCTTGGTGCTGAACGAGCTGCGTACGTGAATCGGCAGGCTGAAGCGGCGAGCATACTCGACGCAGCGGAGGTGCAGGATCTTCGCCCCGCAGGCGGCCATCTCCATCATCTCGTCGTAGGAGATGCGGGGGATCTGCCGCGCCGCGGGCACGATGCGTGGATCGGCGGTGTAGACGCCGTCGACGTCGGTGTAGATCTCGCACACGTCGGCCTCGAGCGCCGCCGCCAGCGCCACCGCCGTGGTGTCGGAGCCGCCGCGGCCCAGCGTGGTGATGTCCTTCGTGTCCTGCGAGACACCCTGGAAGCCCGCCACGATCGCGATGTGGCCCTGGTCGATCGCCTCACTGATGCGGCTCGGCGTCACGTCGATGATGCGCGCCTTGCCGTGCGCTGAATTGGTGATCAGGCCCGCCTGCGAGCCGGTGAACGAGCGGGCCTCGTGGCCGAGGTTGGCGATCGCCATCGCCAGCAGGGCCATCGAGATGCGCTCGCCCGAGGTCAGCAGCATGTCGAGCTCGCGGCCCGGAGGCAGCGGCGACACCTGCTCGGCCAGATCGAGCAGCTCGTCAGTCGTGTCGCCCATCGCGGAGACGATCACGGCCACGTCGTTGCCGGCTTTTTTCGTCGCGACGATCCGTTGCGCGACCCGCTTGATGCAGGACGCGTCGGCGACGGACGAACCACCGTACTTTTGCACAACGAGGGCCACAAGAAGTCTCCCGGTCTGGACTGTGAGCTGCCAGTCTACTGGGGCCGTCTCATGCGCCCGATGGGCCATGCCACTATGTGGATGCTCTTCAGACCGCGGTGGTCTCCTCGGCCACGTCGAGCCGCGAGTGCGCGGCGAGGGCCTGCAGCGCCCGCATGGCGGCCCCCGCGTGGTTGCCCCAGGTGTTGAAATAGGAATATTGCCACCACCAGAGCGCCTCGTGCGGGCGGCCCGCGTGATAGTGGCGCAGCCCGTGGATGAGGTCGGCGGCGACCGCGGTCAGATCGTCGGACAGCCGGTAGGGGGTGACCACCGTGTCCTTGTACGGGTCGAACACCTCGGCGTAGTCGTCGACCGCCTCGAGCCGCTCGGCCAGCGCCGTGCGCACGCCGTCGATGTCGGGGTCCTCGCTCATCGGCGGCTCGTAGTTGCCGGCCAGGATCACGTCACGGTTGGCGCCGAGCTTGGCGCCCGCAAGGCTCACCTGGGCGACCTCCACCAGCAACAGCGACCAGATGGCGTCGCCGCCCTCGCCGCCCGCGACCCTCGTCAGCCCGTCGACGTAGTCTTGTGCGTGCCCGGAGATCTCTTCCGCCAGCGTGCTCCACTCGTCAGACATCCAGCAGCCTCCGTCCTTCGAACGCGCGGCCCAAGGTGACCTCGTCGGCATATTCGAGGTCACCGCCCACAGGCAGACCGCTGGCCAGTCGTGTCACTTTCACACCCATCGGCTTGACCAGACGGGCGAGGTAGGTCGCCGTCGCCTCCCCCTCCAAGTTGGGGTCGGTGGCGAGGATGAGCTCCGTGACGCGGCCGTCGGCCAGGCGTGTCATGAGCTCACGAATGCGCAGGTCGTCGGGGCCGACACCGTCGATCGGGCTGATCGCGCCGCCGAGCACGTGGTAGGTGCCGCGGAACTCGCGCGTCTTCTCGATCGCCACGACGTCCTTGGACTCCTCGACCACGCAGATCACGTGCGTGTCGCGGCGCGCGTCGCGGCAGATGCGGCACTCCTCCTCTGAGGCCACGTTTCCGCACGTGCGGCAGAAACGGACCTTCTCCTTGACCTCCAGCAACGCGTGTGCCAGCCGTTTGACATCGGCTGGGTCGGCCGCCAGCAGGTGGAACGCGATCCGTTGCGCGCTCTTGGGACCGACGCCGGGCAGCAGCCCCAGCTCGTCGATCAGATTCTGGACGACCCCTTCGTACATGCCTAGAACCCTGGCAACTGTCCGAGGCCGCCCCCGCCCAGCCCCTGGGCGAGCGGGCCGAGCTTTTCCTGCTGCAGATCGGCGGCCGCGCGCACGGCGTCGCGGACGGCTGCGATCACCAGGTCGGCGATCGTGTCAGCGGTGTCCTGCGCGTCGCCGGCGTCGATCACGCTCGGGTCGATCTTGAGTTCGAGCAGCTCGCCCGAGCCGTTGACGACGGCGGTGACCATGCCGCCGCCTGCTGAGCCCTCGATCTGCGCATCGTTGAGCTCCTGCTGGGCGCTCACAAGCTGCTGCTGCATGAGCTGTGCCTGCTCCAGCAGCTGCTGCAGGTTGACATCCCCTGGGTTCACCGTCGTGCGCTCCTCGTGGCTCCGCGTTCTTGACTGCCACGAGCCTACGGTGTTTGGGCGGCGTCATGTACTGGTGGCGTCCCCATGTTTCGTCCCAGGGCCTCTGCCCGTATGATCCGGTCGCTGTCCGGCGTGTTCCCGGCCGGGTGTTCATCGACTTCTCGGAGGTGTCCGGCCGGGTCTCAGACCCCCCTCCAGCGTCCAAGACCCGGCCTCACGCCGGCGAACCGACGCGTTGGTCAGGAACGCTAACGGGGCGAACGTTGCGCACAGGTTGCGTCTATCTGATCACTCTGTGCAATCCTCACGAACGGGTTGCGCGAAAGCCCCCCAAGACGGATAGTCGAGCTGACTACTTGGAGTGACCGATGAGTTACGCCCATCTCGACGACTACTCCCGCGCTCTACGCGGGGCGCACGAAGCCGTGGCGACCGGCGAGCCCTGGCCGGATTCTCCACGCCGTCTGATCACGGCATCGTGGCGTCGCTCCCTCGAAGCCGACATCCACCAGGAGAAGACGAGCGCGCCCTCCGTCTTAGACCCCTCCCACATCGAGGACGTCCGCCAGGCCCACCCGCTGCGGCCCCTGCTCCCCCTCCTCGTCCAGACCCTGTCCACCCTTGCCGACGAGATCGACCACATGATGGTCGTCACCGACGACAGCGGGCGCGTTCTGTGGCGGGAAGGCAACCAGGCGATCATCCGCCGCGCCGACCAGATCGGCCTCGCCGACGGCCACCAGTGGGCCGAGCACAACGTCGGCACCAACGGCATCGGCACCGCCCTCGCGATCCGACGGCCCATGCACGTCTACTCCGAGGAGCACCTCATGCGCGTGCTCCACGTCTGGTCATGCAGCGCCGCCCCGATCAGCGACCCCGATTCCGGCCAGGTCCTCGGCTGCGTCGACGTCAGCGGCACCGCCCGCAGCCTCCACCCCGCCACCGTCGCCCTGGTCGCCGCCACCGCCAAGCTCGCCGAATCCCAGCTCGCCCTGCGCATGCACGAACGCGACGAACGCCTCCGGCGCCGCTATGAAGCACTGCGCGGGCGGCCAGGCATCCTGCTGTCGTCCACCGGCCGCGTCATCTCCGGCGACCCGTCGGGCTGCCTGGGCGAGCGTGTCCCCCTCGGCAACCAGGCCCAGCGCATGCTCCTCAGGGACGGCTCCGTCGCCCTGATCGAACCCTTCTCGAGCGGCTTCCTCCTGCGCCCCTCGCCGGCCACCACGCCGCCGACCCTGACCATGACGTTCCTCGGCGAAGGCACACCCACGGCCACCTTCGGCGACCGCGAACAAACCCTGTCGCTCCGGCACGCCGAACTCCTCGCCCTCCTGGCCCTCCACCCCCACGGGCTGACGGCCGGGCAACTGTCGTTCCTGCTCTACGGCGACGACGGCAATCCCGTGACGATCAGGGCGGAGATCCACCGGCTGCGCGCCCAGTTCGGGAACGCGATCGCGGCCAAGCCGTACCGGCTGACCTGCCCGATCGAGGCCGACTTCCTGGAGCTGCGCCGCCACCTCGCCGCGGGCGACCCGGCCTCGCTGGCCAGCGCCTACAGCGGCCCCCTGCTGCTGCGGTCCGAGTCGCCGGAGATCCGCAGGGAACGCGACGAGCTGGAGGCCCAGGTGCGGGCCTGCCTGCTGCGGCGCGGCACATCCAGCGATCTTTGGGCGTACGCGCAGACCTGCAACGGGCGCGAAGACTACGAAGTGCTCGAACGCCTCGCCGCCCTGCCGCCCACCGACTCCCGCTCCGCCGCCGCCCGCACCCGTCTCCTCCTCTGATCCTGCGTTCCGGCGCTTGTACGGCCCGTACCCCCGGCCCTTCCGAACAGCCCGCACCCGCGGTTCCCCCGACGGCCTGCGACCGAACTTGGCACCCACCTTGTGCCGTGCGTTCACCCGCTCCCCAGCGCCTGCCCTGCCTCCACCCGCAACCGCAAGCCGCCGAACGCCATCAGCGCTGCCAGGCATGGGCGGGCTTGAACCGGCACGGACAGGCACGGGCGGGTTTGCCCGTCGCGGACAGGAGCGGGCAGGCATGGGCGTGTTGGAGCGGCGCGGACAAAAGCGGACAGGCATTTAGTCGCGGTTGGCGCGGTCAGAGGCGTCAGGTCGCGGTCAGGTGTGGTCGATCTCACCGATCACCTGGGCGCCGAGCTCGCGCTTCAGCAGCGCCATGCCCGAGACCACGTCCACATCGGCGTCCGCGTCGTTGAGCGGGTCGACCTCGTCGGCGTCCGGGCCCTTGGAGCGGCCGGGGATCGCGTCCGGCCACGCCGCGGCACCGCCACGTGAAGCGGCGCCGCCGCGGGGAGAAGGGACGCGAGGACCGGCCTGCGCGGCTGCCTTGGCCGCCGACCGAGCGGCGGCCAGACCGGTGCCTGCCGCTCCACCACCGGGTGATCCCGCCTGCTCGGCGGCTGCGACCGTACGGGTGGGGTCGGGGGACGGAGGTGCGCCTGGGCCGAGGTCGTCAGGGGCGTCCGGCCACGACTCGTCGGTGGTCGGGGGGCCGGGAAGGGCGGACGAGGGGGCGGCCGGAGGTTGGCCGGGATCCTGCGCCGAGGCTCCCTGGTCGTCGTGGGAGGCGCCGTTGGACGAGCCGTGGGAGGTGCCGTGTGATGCCGTACGGCCCTGGGAGCCCGGCGTGCCGTGGGACGCGGCAGGTGCGGCCGGCGCTCCCTGCGGAGCGGTCGGCCCCTGGCCACCGCCATGAGAGGGCTGCTGCGGGCGTACGGGACCGCGCGGGGCGGACGGGGCAGGAGACCCGCCGACGACCGCCTCGACCCGCCACGTGCCACCGAGCACGTCGCCGAGCGCGGCAGCCACGACGGCGTCCTTGCCGCCGCCCGTGAAGTTTTTCATCGCACCGACCTGGGTGAAGCCGAGCGTCACCAGGTTGCCCTCCACGCCGACCACCTGGGCGTTGGTGCTCACGTTGGCCCAGACGACGATGCTGCGCTGCTTGAGAGCGGCCAGTACGGTGGGCCACTGCGCCTGGATCGCGCCCGGTCCCCCTGCGACGGGAGCCCCCTGGGAGCCGCCAGAGGCCGGAGCGCCCTGGGAGCCGTCCCCGACACCGGCTGACGGCTGGGCGACGCCACCGCCTGCCGGAGGGGCGCTCTCCGCCTGAGGACCGGCCTGCTGCCCTCCACCCGTACCGGGACGAGCGGGTGTGGGCCAGTCGTCCCCGGCGTTCGGTGAGGGGGCGGATGGCTGAGCCACCTCTGTACCGCCCGGCGAAGCAGCGACCCGACCGTCCCCCGGGACCTCGGGGACACCGAGGGCACCGGGACCCACCGGCGTGACAGGACCCGCGGACGTACCGGAACCACCGGAACCCGCCGGCATGCCGGAACCCGCAGACGTACCGGAACCACCGGAACCCGCGGACGCGCCGGAACCCGCCGGCGGACCCGAGGCGGCTCGGGCGGCCATCTGGGCGACCGCGCCACCGCGTTCGAGGCGTTCGAGCCGGGCGAGCAGCGCCTCCTCGCCCTGCGCCGCGCCAGGCAGCAGGACCCGCGCGCACATCAGCTCCAGCAGCAGGCGCGGCGAGGTGGCGCCACGCATCTCGGTGAGACCGGCGTTGAACACCTCGGCGGCGCGCGTGAGCTCGGCCGGCCCCATCGAGGCGGCCTGCTGGACGAGACGCTCCAGCTCGTCGGCCGGCCGGTCGAGCAACCCGCTCGACGCCGCCTCGGGAACGTTGGCCAGAATCACCAGGTCGCGGAAACGTTCGAGCAGGTCAGAGGCGAAGCGGCGCGGATCGTGGCCGCCCTCGATGACCCGGTTGACCGTGTGGAACACCTGACCGCCGTCACGGGCCGCGAACGCGTTGACGACCTCGTCGAGCAGGTCGCCGTCGGTGTAGCCGAGCAGGGAGACGGCCTTGGCGTAGGTGATGCCGTCGTCGTCGGCTCCGGCGAGGAGCTGGTCGAGGATCGAGAGCGAGTCACGCGCGGACCCGGCTCCCGCCCTGACGACCAGCGGCAGCGCGGTCGGCTCGAAGGGCACGTTCTCCGAGGTGAGAATCTCCTCCAGCAGCGCGCGCAACGTCGCGGGCGGCATCAGCCGGAACGGATAGTGGTGCGTGCGCGACTTGATCGTCCCGATGACCTTTTCCGGCTCGGTCGTCGCGAAGATGAACTTCAGGTGCGGCGGAGGCTCCTCGACGAGCTTGAGCAGCGCATTGAACCCCTCGCGGGTCACCATGTGCGCCTCGTCGATGATGTAGATCTTGTAGCGCGCGGAAACGGGGGCGAAGAACGCCCGTTCACGCAGGTCGCGCGCGTCGTCGACACCACCGTGCGAAGCGGCGTCGATCTCGATGACGTCGAGGTGGCCCGGGCCCGTGGGGGCGAGCGCGACACACGACTCGCAGGCGCCGCAGGGATCGGGCGTCGGACCCTGCTCGCAGTTGAGAGAGCGCGCCAGGATGCGGGCGCTGGAGGTCTTACCGCATCCACGAGGGCCGCTGAACAGGTAGGCGTGGTTGATCCGGCCCGTACGCAGGGCCTGCCGCAGCGGATCTGTGACGTGTTCCTGACCCTTGACCTCGGCGAAGGTCCCGGGTCGGTACTTGCGGTAAAGCGCAAGGCTCATGCGACCATCCCGCCTGCGAGGGGGCTCCCAACGAAGAGACCCCCCGCACACCCGCCAGAGCCCGCTTATCCTTGCTGCCTTCCGGCCCTGGGGAGGTTCACAGGATGACGCCGCGCGAGGGGTCCGTTGACAGTCTAGCCGCATGCCGCAGTGCTCGCTCCATCCCCCGCAGACTCGGAGAAAAACGTGGTCTCCGTACTCCTCGGAGTCAGGTAAGCTCGTCCGCGGAGGATTCGCCTAGTGGCCGAGGGCGCACGCTTGGAAAGCGTGTAAAGGGCAACCTTTCGGGGGTTCAAATCCCCCATCCTCCGCGCCTGGTTGAGGCAGTAAACGCGAAGGGGGCCGACCCCATCCAAGTCGGCCCCCTTCGCTATGTCGGGTCTCAGTTGACCTGTCCAGGGCCTCTTCCTGCCTCCCAGATGAGACCGCCGACTTGCTTGGCCACGGTTTGCCGGATGCCGTCTGTTACGTGCTGATACCGCGCCGCCATCCCCGAGCCGGACCACCCATGATGGTAATGACCATGCGCTCGGGTACGCCGAGGATGAGCAACACCGTGGCGGCCGTGTGACGAGCGTCGTGCAGACGACCGTCCCGTAGGCCAGCATCCGCCGTAACGGCCTTCCTGGATCGTGAGAGAGTCGGCGGCCTCGTGCAGCACGTCTCGGCGCGAGTAGCGGCGGACCCTGCGCTCATGAAGCCGAACCCTACTCGAACAGGCTTGTCGACGCCATGCCTGATGAGATCACGGTCCACCCTGCGGAACCCGGTGACGGGAACATTCTCGGCGAGATCCACGCTCTGTCCTGGGGCGTCTCGCACGGGCCGTTCTGCACGCCGAAGGTCGCCGCGGCGGGGATCGAGGAGCGGCGCACCAAGTGGAACGGCGTTCTGGCCGAGGGCGTGGACACGATCCTGCTGGCGCGCTTGAACGAGCAGCCGGGGGCCTTCGCCCGATTCGGGGCCTCCACTTCCCGCCCCGGCCTCGCGGAGATCCATACCCTCTTCGCCCACCCGGACGTCTGGGGCAGCGGCATCGCGATGGTCCTGTTGACGGCCGTCTTGGAACGAGTGCGAGACGCCGGGTACGACGACGTGCATCTGTGGACGCTCCAGGACTCCGCCCAAGCGCGCCGCTTCTACGCCAAGAATGGCTTCGCCGAGACCGGCAGGACCCACGACCACGAATTCGACGAAGGTCCCCCGCTGGCCCTGGTTGAGTTTGAGCGAGCCGTTCCTGGCCGCTGAAACGCTCGATCGGCAACTTTCTCGTGGCTGACCTGGTGCGGCCGGGTGTTGGGCTTGTCGATGATGAAGCGCGGGTCGGCGGCCGTCAGCTGGTCGCGGGCATCGCCTACGGCCATGCGGAAGCTCGGCTCGGGCCCGTTGTGGCCCAAGCCCTGATGCCAGTCGGCGATCCCGGTGACGACCTGGTCGGCGAGGGAGGCGCCGCGTGGGCCGTGGCCGATGACGCCGAGTTCTCACAACCGGCTCTGCTCGTCCTCGCCTTCCCGGACACCCAAGTACGCCAGGCTGTCACCGTCAAGCGTGGCCATCGGTCCCCACGCGAAGTGGGGGTGAAGCCGGGGCAGGAGCCGGGCATGCGGGACAGGCCGTTGGCAAGATCAAAAGTCAGCATTGGCGAACAGGCCCCGTCGCCCTGCACGCTCCGAGCGCTACGTCTGCCAGGTCGTCGGGGAGCCAACGATTGCCGGCAAGAGGTATGCCAGGTGGCCGACCGTAGGACCAGCGCGGTAGCCCAAGACGCGACTGCTCCGTACGGCGTAGCCGAAACCCCCTCCCAGTGGACGATGATCACCGTTACATGCCGTGAAAGGATCTTTCGACCACAGGACGTGGAGGTGCGCACGCGCATGTCCCGGCCACGACGGCATGGAGGCAAGAGATTGACCGGCCGGCGGAATATGGCGAGCTGGATACGTGATCACGGGACTGCTCTCGACAGCCTGGACTTTGCGGCTCCCTTGGATGATCTCGAACCGCTCCGGGACGTTGTGGGCGACGCCCGGGTGGTGGCGTTGGGAGAAAGCTCCCACCACATTCGGGAGTTCTACCAGGTGCGCCATCGCATCCTGCGCTTCCTTGTCGAACGTTGCGGTTTCCAGGTGTACGCCCTGGAGGCCCCCTTCACTCAAGGGCAACTCCTGGAGGAGTGGGTGCGGGGCGGCCCCGGGACAGTGGAACAGGTCGCCCAGACCGGCATTGCCATGTCCCTGGGGCAATGCCAGCAGATGCACGAGGTGCTGACCTGGATACGGCAACGGAACGAGCAGCCCGAAGGACCGTTGCTCAGATGTGTCGGAACCGACCTGCCCGGCGCCTTCGGATCGCCCCTGCCCGCGCTCGAAGCGCTTGCCGGCTACCTGAAGTGGGCTTGTCCCGACGCGCTCCCCGCCCTGGAGGCAGCCGCCGAGGTGGCACGGAGCTTCCACGACCCGGTCACCATGCAGGCATTTGGCCGCTACCAGGAGGTCGGCCCCGGCGAGCGGGACACGCTGACCAGTGCGCTGAGCCAGTTGACGGCCCGGATGCAGCGACTGACCTGCGTGCAGCGGAGCCGGGGCCACGAGGCCGAGCACGGCACAGCACTGTGGCACCTTCGTGGGGCCTGGTACCTGGATCAGCTTCATCGCGCCACCGCCGGGGAGGGCTTCGAGGACGCATCGACGTTTCGCGATGTCTACATGGCCGAGTCTGTCCTGCGGCTCCTTGACGAGGACGCGGCAGGCACCCGCGTCGTGCTGGCCGCGCACAACTGGCACATCCAGAAGACTCCCGCGGCCGAGGGCGGCGATCGCCTGCTGCTGCCGGCCGGAGCCCACCTCGCCGCCGCTCTAGGAGACGACTACCGGGCCATTGGCGTGACCTCGAGCCACGGCCGTACCACCACCGTGGGCGAACCGACTCCGGAGCGCCCAGAGGGCACCTGGTACGACGCACCGCTCCCGTCGCCCACCGACCACAGCATCGAAGCGGCGTTCCCCACCGGCGCGCTCTGGACCGTCGCGAACTTGCGCGCGGCCCGCCCCCACGTCGAAGACGCGGAAGCCTTCCAGCAGTCCCGCATGGCCGACTACTTCCTCGACATGCCGGTGTTCGCAGCGTTCGACGCCATAGCCCACGTATCGCACACGACCGGCACCGACTACGTGGTACAGCGCTGAGCTGCTCATGACTGCGCCGTCCGGCCTGGACCGTGACCGGTAGTGCGCCCAGGCCCGCGTGGCTCGCTCACGGCGTTCATTCCTCCTCATTGACGGTGGCCGGATCGCGTAGCTCGCGCAGCCCGCAGCCCAACTTCGGGTGGTTGGGCTGACGCCTGGCCGAGGCTGGTGAGGATTTCCTCGGCGCGGGCGGCTGTGTCGTCGGCCGTACGCGCCCGCGGGTACGTGCGAACTCCGGCGACAATCGTCGTCAGCATGCTTGGCCGGCAACGACCTACTATCTGCGGCCTGGCGGCGGTCATCCGCAACGCCGCGGGCGATTGGCGGCGGTACATCGAGGTCGCACTCGACGGTCTCCGTTCCCGCTGATCGGGCGCCCTCCCGTCCGGACGATGACCTCCTGTGCGTGCTCGACCTGGCGATCCGCTACCGAATCGGCGCACGTATGTGCGACAGGTCACATTGTTCCCGGCGGCGTAACGTCCGGAGCGACAACCATGCTCTTGACCGTCAACTCGTCGCGACGTCCCCCGCCATATGGGATGCCTCGCCGTGGACGGACCGGAAGGAGATCGACGCTTCGTTGGTGACAGCGGCCTGGAAGCGGACGGTGTGTTCGCCAGGCCGAGCTTCCGGCCGGCGCCGGGTCGCGGGCGTGGTGTATGAGGTGGCCGCCTTCCAGACCTGGCGTGACCCGCTGCGTGGCGCCAGGCTCGACCTGCACCAAGCGGCAGCCCTACGCAGCACTCGCGCAATGCTGACACCCCGGACTTCGCGATCCACGAGCGACCTCGAACGGATTCGCGAAGCCACCTGAGCCCGGCTTGCTCACGCGACGTTTCGTTCGCATGCTCGTCAACCCCCCGCATCGCAGGCCGGTGGCGTCTGCCGCGGTAGATCTGCCGTTTACCGCGGCAGAAGTCTTGTGGACTCCTCGACACACCGCTCGCGTGAGGCGACCCCGGGTGCGCCCGCCAAGGAGAAAGGGGCCTGTTGACGGGGCCGCGGAGATCACGACGTGGGCAATATAAGTTTGCCGGATACCATATGTTCATATAGTGTCCGGGTTATGCGTTCAATCTACGATCGGCCGCCCGAGGATCTGACCGCCCGCGCGCGGATCCGGGATGCGGCCTTGGCGGAGTTCGCCGAGCGCGGTTTCAAGGGCGCGACGATGAAGGCCGTCGCCGACGCCGCCGGCGTCTCGGTCGGCCTGGTGCAGCATCATTTCGGCTCCAAGGAGGGCCTGAGGGAAGCCTGCGACGCGCATGTCCGTGACACCATGCTGGGTGCTGCGGACGACGTCCAGGGCGGGTCGGAAGTCACCCCCGAATTCATCCGGGGAATGTATGAGGCAAGCGAGCTCAGCGTCCGCTATCTCGCGCGGGCGCTGGTTGAGGGCTCGCCCGTAGCGGCGGCGATGTTCGACGAAGGCGCCGAGTCCGCCGAGCGGTTCCTCACGGGCAACTGGCCGGATGAGTTCCCCCCGGAAGAGGCGAAGGTGCGCGAACGCGCCGCCGTGATGGCGGCGATGCACCTCGGCACGATCGTGCTCCACGAGCATCTGTCCCGGCGGTTCGGCATCGACACGCTGCACAGGACGAATCTCGCCCGGTTCAGCATGGCCATGGTCGATGTGTACGCGCACATGGGCGAATGGATTGTCTCGGGACCGGGAAGCCAGGTTCGCCAGGCCGTCGCCGACTACCACATGAAGGAGGACACCCATGACTGACGTGATCAGCATCCACGGACTCGTCAAGAACTTCGGCCGGGTCCGTGCGCTCGACGGCTTAGACATGACCGTACGGGAAGGAGAGGTGCACGGCTTCCTCGGCCCCAACGGCGCCGGCAAGACCACGACCCTGCGCATCCTCCTCGGCCTGCTGCGCAAGGACGGCGGAGAGGTCCGGCTGCTGGGCGGCGATCCCTGGGCCGAGGCCGTCGAGCTGCACCGGCGGCTCGCGTACGTCCCCGGCGACGTCACCCTCTGGCCGAGCCTGTCCGGCGGCGAGGTGATCGACCTGCTCGGCCGGCTGCGCGGACGCACCGACACCAAGCGGCGCGACGAGCTGATCGAACGTTTCGCCCTGGATCCACGCAGGAAGTCCCGTACCTATTCCAAGGGCAACCGGCAGAAGATCGCGCTGATCGCCGCGCTCGCCTCCGAGGTGGAGCTGCTGCTGCTGGACGAGCCGACCTCCGGTCTCGACCCGCTGATGGAGGCGGTCTTCCGCGAGGTCATCGCCGAGGAACGGCGCGCGGGCCGTACGGTCCTGCTCTCCAGCCACATCCTCGCCGAGGTCGAGGCGCTCTGCGACCGGGTGAGCATCATCCGGGACGGCCGGATCGTGGAGGCCGGCACGCTCGCGCAGCTGCGCCATCTCACGCGCACCTCGGTCACGGCCGAACTCGCCAGGATTCCGGCTGACGGCCTGCCCCATGTCCACGACCTCAGCATCGACGGTGGTCGCGTGCGTTTCCAGACCGACACCGACCACATCGGCGACGTGCTGGCCCGCCTGGCGGAGTACGGCGTCCGCGACATCACCGCCCAGCCCCCCACCCTCGAAGAGCTGTTCATGAGGCACTACCGATGAATACGGCAGCACTGATCCGGCTGATCCTGCGCCGCGACCGCATCTGGCAGCCGCTGTGGGTCCTGTCGGTCACCCTCTTCGTCGCGGCCACGGTGGCCACCATCCGGCAGCTGCTCCCGACTCAGGAAGCACGCCTGCAATACGCCAATGAGATCTCGCTGAACCCCGTGATCCTGCTGATGCAGGGACCGGCGTACGGCGACAGCCTGGGCGCGGTCGCCGCTCAGCAGCGGGGCGCCGCCACCGCGGTCTTCGCCGCCCTGGCCAGCGTCATCCTCGTGGTCAAGCACACCCGCTCGGACGAGGAGAGCGGGCGGCGGGAGCTTGTCGGCTCGGCCGCCGTGGGGCGGCACGCTCCGCTGACCGCCGCCCTCACCGTCGTGCTGGCCGCCAATGCCGTCCTGGCCGTGCTGATCACCGTGGTCTGCGTGAGCACCGGGCTTCCCCTGGCCGGATCCCTCGCCTGGGGGCTGATGGGCGCGTCGGGTGGCTGGGTCGGGGCCGCGGTGGCCGCAGTGGTCGTGCAGCTGACCCAGAACGCCCGCGTGGCCGGAGCCGTGGCCTTCACCGTGTGGTTCGCGGCGTACATGGTCCGAGGCGTCAGCGACATGGGCGGCCCGGGCATGGAATGGCTGGGCTGGCTCGTGCCGAACGGCTGGCTGCTGCGGGCTCGCGCCTTCGGCGGCGAGCAATGGTGGGTGTTCCTGCTGGTGACAGCGTTCGTCGCGGCCTTGGTCGGGGTGGCGTACGCGCTGTCGGCCCGCCGGGACATCGGTGCCGGCTTCGTGCAGCCGCGGCTCGGTCCCGCCCATGCGCCGAACGGCCTGCGCGGACCACTCGGGCTGGCGTGGCGGACGAACCGGGTCATGGCGCTGGCGTGGATCGTCGGTACCGCCCTCGTCGGTGCGGCGTTCGGTCTGGGCGGGCAGGGCGCCGTGCAATCGTTCGGCCAGAGCGGAGCGCTGGACTTCTGGGCCGGATTGTCGAGAACGGATGATCCCGTCGAGGTATTCATCACGATGCTCGTGTACAAGCTGTCGCTTTACCCCGTCTGCCTGTACGCGATCATGACAGTGCTCCGCCTGCGCGGCCAGGCGGCCACGGAACTCTTCCTGTCCGGCCCGGTCAGCCGGACGCGCTGGGTGCTCGGCAATCTCGTGTTCGCAGTGGCCGTACCCGTCGTCGCGCTGGTGATCGCCGGTCTCACGTTGGGCCTCGGTAACGGGGACTTCGCCGCGAGCTTGGGTATCACCACGGTCATCCTGCCCGCCATCTGGGTGATGGCCGGGATCGCCGTGGCGGCCTTCGGGCTGTTCCGGCGGGCCGGAGCGGTCGTGGGATGGACCGTCTTCGCGCTCGCCATCACCCTGGAATTCGGTTGGGAGGTCGGACTGGTGAGCGACTCGTTCTTCAGGATCTCGCCGCTCGCCCACGTCCATTGGTCCGCGTTCGCCGACCCCGGGCCGGGCACGCTGATCGGGCTCACCCTGGTGGCGGCCGGCTTCACGGTGGTGGGCCTGTACGGGGTCCGCCGCCGCGATCTGGCCCTGTGACTCACGCCGGTTGGGCGGAAACCCCGGGCGTCGCGGACGACTGCGGCGAATCAGGTGGCCACCGCACGCCAGACTGGGCCGAGACGGCTTCGGCGGCCACCGCCCGGCGGGAGAGCTTGCCGGGATCGAAGCGCTAGGCACGTAACCGGACCGCATTCCACTCCGGAATGCGGTCCGGCGCGACCTCCAGGTGGGGCCTTAGCGACGCGACGCGGTCATCGCCGTGCCCCGGGTGCCGGGCTGTCAGCCGTCGCTGCCGGTCTCGGCGGTCGAGGCGAACGTCGAGACATGGAACTTCGCGGCGCCGGGCCCCCGACAGCCTCGGGACGACCACCCCGCGCAGGCTCGGCGGCCGCTGGTTCCGGCTGGCGCCCGCCTTCCTCCGGGGCAGGTGGGCGTCGATGTGGTCTGGCACGAGCACGAGCCGGTAGCCGCCGGGCACGGTCTGGATGATCTCTTCGGCGGTGTGGGGTCCGAGAGCTCGGCGTAGTTTGGAGATCACGATATGGAGCTGTTTGGCCGCGGTCGCCGCGGAGCTGTCTCCCCATATGTCGGTGAGGATCCGCTCGGCGTGGACGGGCTGCCCCGCGTTCATGGCGAGTCTGGCCAGCACACCGATGCGTCGATGCCCGACGAGCCGGACCGGTGCGTCAGCGGCCAGGACCTGCAACGGGCCGAGGAAACTGATCTCCAGCGCCATCAGGAGATGCTCCCCTCGCTTGCCGGAGTCGGCATAGCGTAAGCGATCTTCCGGAACTCTTTGCCTACGCTCGCCAGATGTTCAGGCAGCGGGCCATGATCCGGAAGGGGATGGCCCTTCCCTCGGTCTGGTCGACGGTGCCGGTCAGGTGGACGTCGAGCTCGGGACAGTGGAAGAGCCACGTGCCAGTGACCCCTGAGTGGCCTACGAGGGTTACGGGGTGGCGGCTCGGTGCCGCCAGGCGGCCGAGGGTGAAGACCATGGTGCCCAGGCCGTACCGGAGGACGAGGACGTTGTGCAGGCGGTTGCGGCGCTCGGTGAGGAGGCCCACCGTGCGCGGGTCCTTGAAGAGTTTTCCCTTGAGCATGGCCTGCTGGAAGGTGAGGAGGTCGCCGGTGGTGCTGATCAGGTCGTTGGAGGATTTGATCAGTCCGGGCAGGTCGACGCGGCGGCGTCTGGCGTAGAGGGGCACGGAGTGTTCCGGGAGCCGGGTGCTCGTCAGGCCGAGCGGGCCGGTGATGCGGTCGGCCAGCAGGCCGGCGAACGGGCGGCCGGTCACCGTCTCCAGGATGCGGATGAGCACCTGGAAGCCGGTGTCGGAGTAGCGGGCCTTCTGGCGGCGGGCGGTGAGGTCCTGGGGCTCGAAGTGGGGGCCTTGCCGCCGGGCTGTCCGCATGGCGTCTTCGAAGGTCCAGGAGACGTCCTCGCCGGCGGCCAGGTGATCGAAGAGGCTGGGGCCTTCGCCGCGATGCTCGAAGAAGTCGGGGAGACCGGAGGTGTGGGAGGCGAGGTGGCGCACGGTGATCTCGGCCGTCCGGTCGATTCCTTTGCGTACGTGGAGGCGGTCGGCGATCTCCGCCGGCAGGTAGGCGGTGATCGGCGCGTCCAGCGCGAGTTCGCTGCGCTCGTGGGCCTGCAGGACCAGCGTGATGATGAACCGTTTGGTGATGCTGGCGATGAAGAACGGGGTGTCGGGGCTTGGTAAGCCGACGGCGCCCGACCAGCGCTGTTCCCCGCTGGCGATGGCGAGGTTGACGTGATGAAGGCTGCGCCGGGCGGCGAGATTCTCCAGCAGGCGCGTCAGGCGGGCGTCGATGTCGGGCGGGAACCATGGCGAGCTCTTTCTCTCTCATAGACATATCTTAAGGATATGTCTATGAGAGACAACTGGCTAGACTCGGCCAATGGCCCACGTGATCCTCGGTCTGCTCCTGATCGCCCCGAAGAGTTTCTACGACCTCATCAAGGCATTCGAAAGCGGAGTCGCGCTCTTCTACAGCGCCAGCTCAGGCAGCATCAAACGAGCCCTCGACGGCCTGCTCGCCCGGGGGCTCATCGAGGTCGCCAGCATCGAGGGCGGCCGGGGACGGAAGCTTTACCGCGTCACCGACGCCGGCCGCGAGGAGTTCCGCACATGGATGACGGCGAAACCCGCCGGGCCCGATCTGGAGACCGCGGCGCTGGCCAGGCTCTACTTCCTTGGCCTGCTTGAGCACTCGGAACGCGTACCGGTCCTGCACCGCATCATGGCGCGCATCGAGACCGAACTCGCCACCCTCACTGACCTCGACGAACGCCTCGACACCGTGAGCATCCCCGAAGAACACCGCGACATCGCCACCCATCAGCGCGCCGCACTCAGCTACGGCATCGCCTCGGGCCGCTTCATGCTCGACTGGTTCCGCGACCACGCCGAACGGCTGAGCCGCTGACGCGCCGTCCGGCGAAGGCGCCCACGTACGCGCAAAGAGGGGGACGGCCATGCAACCGCACGAGATCACCGAGGTTCTGAGCCGGCCGACCAGCCGGGACCTCGCCCGCGACCTGACCCGCCTGGCCTACCTCGCCAGTGTCGGCACACCCGCAACGTCCCGATCGGGTTCACCTGGAACGGCTCGGAGATCGTCATGTGCACGACGAAGAACGACGACGCTGCCGAGCGCGGTCGAGGAGCTGATCCGGCAGCGCGACGAGCGCGGCGTGCCTGAGCGGGGCGTACGTCGCAGCTGCTGAAATTCACAGAAAAAAGTCGCGATGGGATGTCGAGAACCCTCGAGCGGCTCCGTCCCCGCAGTGAACACCGGCCACAATGGGCCGTACGCACAAAGGAGAACACGATGGCCAAGTACCTGCTCCTCAAGCACTACCGTGGCGCGCCGGCAGCGGTCAACGACGTGCCGATGGACCAGTGGACGCCGGAGGAGCTCACGGCCCACGTTCAGTACATGCAGGACTTCGCCGATCGGCTCGAGAGCACCGGCGAGTTCGTCGACGGTCAGGCGCTCTCCCCGGAGGGCACATTCGTCCGCTACGACGGCGAGGGGCGTCCGCCGGTCACCGACGGCCCGTTCGCGGAGACGAAGGACCTGATCGCCGGCTGGATGGTGATCGACGTCGAGAGTTACGAGCGGGCGCTGGAGCTGGCCGCCGAACTGTCCGCGGCTCCGGGTGCGGGTGGGAAGCCGATCCACGAGTGGCTCGAGGTGCGCCCCTTCCTGGCCGAAGCGCCCACGGTGACCGAGTGAACGAGTCGCTGCTGCGGGAGCTGGTGCCCACGGTGATCAGCATCCTCGTCCGCCGCGGAGCCGATTTCGCGGCGGCCGAGGACGCCGTACAGGACGCCCTGATCGAGGCCGTACGCGTGTGGCAGGACGATCCACCGCGCGACCCCAAGGGCTGGCTGGTCACGGTGGCCTGGCGCAAGTTCCTCGACGCCGCCCGCGCCGACACCTCCCGGCGGCACCGGGAGGTGCTCGTCGAGGCCGAGCCCATGCCCGGCCAGGGCGGGATGGTGGACGACACGCTCCAGCTGTACTTCCTGTGCGCGCACCCGTCCCTGACGCCGGCCTCGGCCGTCGCGCTGACCCTGCGCGCGGTCGGCGGCCTGACCACGCGCCAGATCGCGCAGGCCTACCTCGTGCCGGAGGCGACCATGGCCCAGCGCATCAGCCGGGCCAAGCGGACCGTCTCTTCCGTCCGGTTCGACCAGCCCGGGAACGTCGCCACGGTGCTGCGCGTGCTCTACCTCGTCTTCAACGAGGGCTACTCCGGCGACGTCGACCTCGTCGCCGAGGCGATCCGGCTCACCCGCCGGCTCGCGGCCAGGACCAAGCACGAGGAGGTGGCGGGCCTGCTCGCGCTCATGCTGCTCCACCACGCGCGGCGCCCGGCACGGACCACCCCCGACGGCGGGCTCGTACCTCTGTCCGAGCAGGACCGCAGCCTGTGGAACACCCGCCTGATCGCCGAGGGCGTCGACGTGCTGCAGGCCGCTCTCGCCCGCGACCGGCTGGGCGAGTTCCAGGCCCAGGCCGCCATCGCCGCGCTGCACGCCGACGCCCGCACGGCCGAGGAGACCGACTGGGTGCAGATCGTCGAGTGGTACGACGAGCTGGTACGTCTCACCGGCAGCCCGGTGGCCCGACTCAACCGGGCCGTCGCGGTCGGCGAGGCCGACGGCCCCCGGGCCGGTCTGGCCGCCCTGGCGGAGCTTGACCCCTCGCTCCCCCGCCACACCGCCGCCGGGGCGTACCTGCACGAGCGTGACGGTGACCTGGTGACCGCGGCACGGCTCTACGCCGAGGCCGGCCGAATAGCGCCCAACCTCCCCGAACGCGACCACCTCACCCGACAAGCGGCCCGGCTCAACGCGAAGCTCCGCGGTTGAGTGGCACGCCTTGCGGCTCGCCCGTTCGGCACCCTGCCGTCCGGACAGTCGGCGTGCCAACAGGGATCGCGACCATGGTTTCTGCAGTCGGTCGTGGAACGGTTGTTTTCTCCGCAGAGCGGCTGCACCCCCACCTGTGCTGATGCAGCCGCCCAATGCTGAGAGCCAAGTGATCAGCCAGGTACTTCAGCCTTGCTTTCGTCGGCTACGCCAACCAGCCGGGGAAGCTTGGTCGTCTGAGCGATGCCGGGGCTGACGTCATAGTCACCAGCATGGAGGAGCGAGCGGACGCGCTGACAGAGGTTGAGAGCGCTTGAGAGCCTTCTGGACGGAGATCAGGGCCACTGCCTCAACCTCCCGTCACCGGACCAGTGTCGATCGCCGACCGCGCATGGACCTTCCACACGAGGTGAGGGTCAGAGCATGTTCTTGATCGGCTGGGGAGTTTCCGGCACCGCCTGGTCGAGGATTTCGGTCGCCTCCCGGGGCGTGAGCAGGCGGGCGTCGCGCAGGAGGCGGACGGACTCCTCCCACTGTTTCCGGGCTTCGCCGTGCCGTTCGAGGCCGTGCAGCGTGACGCCGAACCACCAGCGTGCCACTGCTTCCTTCAGGCGGTATCCCGACTCGCCGAGCAGTCGTACGGCCGTCGTGTAGCTTTCCGCCGCCTCAGTCAGCCGACCGGCATAACGGTAGGCGTCACCCAAAGAACCATGTGCGATGCCCGCATCGGCGAGCGGGCCCCCCTCCGGCCGCGGCTCCACCAACTGGCGTGCTTCCGCGATCGCCTCGTCGAAGCGCCCCTGACGGTAGTAGACGTGCACCCGGTTGTTGCGGATCGTGGCCGTGGCCCCGGGGCGTTCGGCGTCATCGTTGAGCTCCAGCGCGGACTCCAAATGGCCTAGGGCTTCGTCGAGACGGCCCACGATCGTGTTGATGACGCCGAGGTTGTTGAGCGCCCCGGCCTTCCGCCGAGGCAGGCCAGCACGGTCCCAGTCGACGAGAGCTGTCTCCAATTGCGCGATCGCGGCGTCGTAGCGGCCCTCGTCTCGGTAGACCCAGCCGAGAAAGCTGCGGAGCTGGGCCTTGTCCTCCCAAGCTCCGATATGATCAGCCACCTCGATGGCGTGCGCGTAGACATCGGCCAGTTGCGTGTGCCAGCCCTGGTAGCAGAAGGGCCAGTGGAGTCCGATGGCCAGGCCGACGGCAGTCGCCGGGTCGGGGCCGGCCAGCCCCTGCTGCGCGGCGGCGAGCAGATTGTCCCGCTCGTCCTGCATCCATCGTCCCGCCTCCGCCAGATCCCCGAAGGAGATGTCGGGCAACTCGACGGGGCATCGCAGTATGGCATCGCGGTCGAAGACGGTGCCCGCCATCCAGAGGGTGGTCAGGTAGTGGTGGAGCACGCGGCGTACGGCGGCGGTGCGTTCCTCCTCGGACAGGTCCTTGTGTGCTCGTTCGCGGGCATAGAGGCCGACCAGGTCGTGGAACTGGTAGCGGTCGGGCCCGGCGGGTTCGAGAAGGCGGGCGTCCTGCAGGCGTTCCAGGGCGGCTTCGGCGCGGCGGTGCGGCCAGCCGGTCAGGGCAGCGGTGGCGGCGGGGGTGTGGGAG
>NZ_SMKP01000086.1:0-41266 GCF_004349015.1 Nonomuraea diastatica | reverse complement strand
CCTCCGCCGTCGGCTCGGCCACCATGGCGCGCATGGTCGGCGGCGCTGTGGGGGTCGCCGTGGTGTCGGTCGTCATCGACCACCCGTTCATGACCGGCCCCTTCGCCGGCCTCGCGGGCGCGCTGGCGTTGTGCGTGGCCATCTCCGTGCTGATCGGCGCGCTGGCCCTCACCAAGATCACCAAGATGCGTCCCGACCCGGGCGACGTCATGGTCAAGGTGCCGCGCAAGCTCCTGCTCGAACTGCGCATGACCCTCGCCACCGTCGCGGCGGAGGCGGACGCGCTGCTGCCGGTCGAGACCCGCACACCCCCGACGACCACCCCACCGGCCCTCCAGCCGGATGCCCAGCCGGTGTCCCCCGTGGACACCCGGATGGGCCGGGTCCCGCTGCCGCGGGCGGCCGAAACAGGCCCGCTCGCCGGCACCCGCGGGCCTACGAACTAGTTCAACCATTCAGAAGGGCTCTCGTCATGGCAACCACATCGTGCGACGTGGCCATCGTCGGCGCCGGGCTCGGCGGCTGCTTCCTGGCCTTATTACTGGGCCGCCGCGGACAGCACGTCGTCGTCATCGAGCAGGGACCCTCGGTCCCCAGCGCGGGCGCCGACTTCCTCAAGCCCCCGGGCCAGCGCGTGCTCGCCCGTCACGGGCTGGCGGACCTCGTCGAACGCCATGGCCTCAGGCGTGACACCATCCGCTATTACCACGACGGCGACCCGATCAGGGAATGCCGCTTCCCCGACGGCGGCTTCCTCATCCGCCCCTACCGCGAGTTGGTCGAGCTCATCTACACCTCCTGCGCCATGGAAGGCGTCGAGTTCTGGTTCGACACGAGCATCGACGACATCGCGATCGGCGACGGCCAGGTGGAGGAGCTGACGCTCTCCGACGGCCGCACGCTCAAGGCCGGCGTCGTGATCGGCGCCGACGGCACCAAGTCCGCCGTACGCCGGGCGCTGGACATCGAGCAGCAGACGATGCCGTACGAGCGGTTGCTGATGCGGGTGGCCACCGTGCCGCTGACCGCCAGCGTGGCCCAGCTCAACCGGCTCTACTTCAGCTCAGAAGGCTGGCTCGCCTACCTCTACCCGCTCAACAGGGACCAGGCCAGGGTGTTCGTCGGCCTGCCGCCCGAGGACGACAAGGAGATCTTCCAGGACGGCATCCCCGTCCTCATCGACACGCTGAAGAAGTTCGTCACCGACAGCTCGGACGCCTTCAACGCCCTGCAGCCCGCCACCTGGCAGCGGATCAAGGTCTCGTCGTTGCGCGTGGCCGCCTACCACAAGGGCAACGCCGCGCTGCTCGGATCCGCCGCCTTCGCCTGCCACCCGATGACGGGCATGGGCATGAGCTACACGCTGCACGACGCCGAGATCCTGGCCGACGCGATCTGCACCGCCGGCGGCGACCAGGACCTGCTCGACCGGCTGCTCTACGCCCGCTACGAGCCCCGCAGGCACGCGCACAGGGAGCTCATCGACTACGGCGACGCGCTGGCCGCCACCTTCCGCGACCGGGCCGCCTATCTCGACGTCTTCCGCCCCGACCTGCACGTCTACGGCGACGCCGCCGCGCCCGAGGAGGTGCCGGACCTGCAGCCGATCTGAACTGGGCGTCCCCGCCGCCCGCCCCACCCCGAAGGTGACGGCAGCCCATGCCCAGGCGGCGGGGGCGTCGTTCCGGCGCCCGTGGTAGGGCCTGCCCTACCACGGGAAAGGGTGACAGCGGGGGTCACACTCGGTCGCATTGTCCGCGATGCTGTACGTAATCCCCCGTACGACGCATCAGCATCGGAGAAGACTTTGACTGTGGTGGACACGTCCCGTGCCCGGCCATCAGGAGAGAGAGGAAGCGACTTCGCCAAGCTGTCGCGCCGTCTGGCGCAGGCGGGCCTGCTGAAGAAGCGGCCAGGCTACTACGCGGCCAGGATCACCCTGGTCGCCGGCCTGTTCGCGGGAAGCTGGGCGCTGTTCGCCTGGGTCGGCGACTCGTGGTGGCAGCTCGCCGTCGCGGTCCTCATGGCCGTGGCGTTCGGGCAGGTCACCCTCCTGGCCCACGACCTCGCGCACGGGCAGATCTCCCGCTCACGGCGCACCAGCAGGATCGCCGGGCTGATCACCGGCAACCTGGCCATCGGGCTCAGCTACGGCTGGTGGATGGACAAGCACACCCGCCACCACGCCAACCCCAACCACGAGGACCACGACCCCGACGTCTCGCCCGACGTCCTCCTCTGGTCGGAGAAGCAGGTCGAGGCCAGCCAGGGGCTGCCCAGGTTCGTGGGCCGCTGGCAGGCGTTCCTGTTCTTCCCGCTGCTCACCCTCGAAGGGCTGAACCTGAAGGTGTCGAGCTTCCGCGCGCTGCGCAGGAAGTCGCTGAAGAACAGGAGACTCGAAGGGCTGCTGCTGACCGGGCACGTGCTGGCCTACGCGGGCGCGCTGCTCCTGGTGTTGCCGCCCGGCCTGGCGCTGGCGTTCCTCGCCGTGCACCAGGCGTGCTACGGCGTCTACCTCGGCTGCACGTTCGCGCCCAACCACAAGGGCATGCCGGTGCTCACCGCCGAGGACGAGCTGGACTTCCTCCGGCGCCAGGTGCTGACCTCCCGCAACGTCCGCGGCGGCCGCCTGGTCAACACCGCGCTCGGCGGCCTGAACTACCAGATCGAGCACCACCTGTTCCCCAGCATGCCCACCGCGAACCTGCGCAAGGCGCAGCCCATCGTCAGGGAGTACTGCGAGTCGCTCGGCATCGACTACGTCGAATGCGGCCTGTTCCAGTCCTGGGGGCAGGCACTGCGCCACCTGCACGAGGTGGGCCGGCCACTGCGCGAAACCGCCAGGACCTGACGGCCGGGCCCCGTGACGCGACGGGCGGTGGCAGGCGGAACCGCCAGGACCTGACGGTCCGGCCGGCGATGCACCGCGGGCGGTGAGAACACGGGACCGGCCGGCCCCTGTGTAAGGATGGCGGCTGTGCCCCTTCCGTCATCACCCGCGCTCCCGGCGGCGGCCGGGCTGCGGCTCGCGCGGGCCGTCGTGTTCGCCGCCGTGTGCGGCGCGGTGTCGGCGGGCGGGCACGCGCTGGCGGGCGGCGGGCCGGTGCCGCTCCCGGTCTACGGCGCCGCGGTGCTGGCGGCGCTCGGCCTGGCCTACCTGATCGACGGGCGCGAGCGCGGGCCCGTCGCCGTGCTCGCCGCGACCGCAGGCACCCAGATGCTGCTGCACCAGCTCTTCGAGCGGCTGGCCCCCACCACCGCCCCCGGGCCCGAGCTCGCGCATGCGCACCCGGGGCCGGGCATGGCGCTGGTCCATCTCACGGTGGCGGCGCTGACGGCGTGGTGGCTGCACCGCGGCGAGCGCGCGTTGTGGCTCATGATTCGCCTGTACGCCACGCCGCCGCCGGTCATCCGGGTGCTCGTCGCCGCCCCCGTGGAGGTCGCCCTGCCGTCATGGCGGCCGCCCACCCCCGACGTCCCCGCGTACGCGGGAGAGATCGTCTCAGGAACGGTCAGCAGGCGCGGCCCGCCCCGAAAGGTCCAGCGTTCACGCTGAAGCTCGCCGCCCTGCCAGCATCCGGACGCCGGCGCCACGGGCGCGGTCGTCCGGAAGACCCTTTCCGGAGACCTGTCATGGCATTCCCGCCACCCACCATCCGCACATCACGCATCCGCAAGGCGGCGCTCGCGGCGTTCGCCTGCCTGCTCGCCCTCGTCCTTCCCGCCGCGCCCGCCCACGCCCACGACAAGCTCAAGAGCAGCTCGCCCGCCAAGGACGCCGAGGTGTCCGCGGTCGAGATGATCGAGCTCGAATACACCGCAACCGTCAAGTTCCCGTTCGTGGTGTTGCGCGACGAGTCGGGCGAGCAGGTCGGGCTCGGCGAGCCCCGGATCGACGGGCCGAAGGTGTCCGCCGCCGTGCCGCAGCCGCTCGCCCCCGGCTCGTACGTGATCGCCTGGCGGGTCGTCTCCTCCGACGGCCACCCCATCGAGGGGGAGATCCCCTTCACCGTGAAGGGCGCGGCCTCCACCTCGTCCGCACCGCCTTCCTCTGAACCCCCCTCGTCTGCTCCCGCTTCCGCTGAGCCGGCCTCTTCCGGGCCCGCCAGCGGGCAGGACGCCGCCGCCTCGACGGCCGCCTCCCCGGACACGGCGTCGTCCGGTGTGCCAGCCTGGATCTGGGGCGCGCTGGCGGTGCTCGTCGTGCTCGGCGCGGTCGTCGCGCTCAGGGCCGCGCGCCGCCGCCCAGGAGGAGAGGAGCCGGATGCTCAATGAGCAGGCCAGACAGGTCGCCGGGCGATGGGTGGAGATGGAAGGCGCCCGGCTGCCCGGGTTCGGCGGGGCGTTCCTGACCGGGTCGGTGTTGTGGGGCGACCCGCGCGCCGAGCTGCCCCCGGCCTCCGACGTCGACGTCATGCTGATCGCCGACCCCGGCGTCAGGCCGGGCAAGTTCGCCTACGAGGGTGTGCTGCTCGAGGTCTCCTCCCTGCCCGGCATCGGGTCCGCGGACGAGGTCCTGGCCGACTACCACCTGGCCGGCAGCTTCCACCTGCCGTGCGTGCTGGCCGACCCGTCGGGCCGCCTGAGCGCGATCCAGCGGGTCGTGGCCCGCGACTTCGCCGCGCGACCGTGGACGACGGCCCGCTGCGCGGGCGCGATGGACCGCGTGCGCGCGTTCCTCGGCGGCATGGACGCGTCGGCGCCGCTGCCCGACCAGGTCACCACCTGGCTGTTCGGCACAGGGGTGACCACGCACGTGCTGCTGGTGGCCGGGCTGCGCAACCCGACCGTCCGCCGCCGGTACGCGGCCGTGCGCGACCTGCTCGCCGCGCACGGCCGGCTGGACGTCCACGAGACCCTGCTCGACTGGCTCGGCTGCGCCGGCCTCGGCGCGGCACGAGTGGAGGGTCACCTGGCGGCGTTGGAGACGGTGTTCGACGCGACCGCGGCCGTGCGGGTGCCCGCGTACCGGTTCGACTCGGACATCGCCGCCCCGGCCAGGCCCGTCGCCATCGACGGCAGCCGGGAGCTCATCGCGCGTGGGCTGCACAGGGAGGCCGTCTTCTGGATCGCCGCCACCTACGCGCGGTGCCTGGCCAAGCGGGCCGCGGCGGGGGAGCGGGGCTACGAGGAGGGGCTGCTGGAGTTGCTCGCGGACCTGGGGGCGGAGACGTTCGCCGGCCGCAGGCGGCGCGCCGACCGCGTGCTGGCCGGGCTGCCCGCCTTGTGGGAGACGGCCATGTCGCTGTGCTGACCGGGGGTCACCGGCCGTCGAGGCGGTCGACGGCGTCGCCGTAGATGCCGGGGCTGCGGTCCACCTCGCCGATGAAGTCGCCGGGGAAGCCCAGCTCGAAGCCGACCGCCGACTCCAGCCGCCGCACCGCCTCGTCGGGCAGCTCCACCTCGGTCGCCCCCAGGTTGTCCTTGAGCTGCTCGGCGGTGCTCACGCCGAGGATCGGGTGCACCCCGCGCCGCAGCACCCACGCGATGGCCACCTGCGAGGCGGTGACGCCCAGCTCGTCGGCCACCTCCATCACGGCTCGCGCCGCCGTCCGATCCCGCTCGGTGAGGGAGCCGGGAGACAGCCGCGAGGCCGCCGCGTCCGGCGCGTTGTAGCGGCCGGACAGCACACCGTGCGCGAGCACCCCCCACGCCGCCACGCTCATCCCGTACTCCCGCGCCATCGGCAGCAGTTCCCGCTCCACGTCCCGCGACAGCAGGCTGTACGGCACCTGCAACCCGGCGAACGGAGTCCACCCGCGCCACTCGGCCAGCGTGTTGGCCCGGCTCACCACCCAGGCGGGGGCGTCGGAGATGCCGGCGTAGAGCACCTTGCCCGCGGTGACCGCGTCGTCCAGCGCCCGCATCGTCTCCTCGACCGGGGTGTGCCGGTCCCAGACGTGCACCCAGTAGAGGTCGATGTAGTCGGTGCGCAGCCGCCGCAGGCTCTGCTCCAGCGAACGGACGAGGCTCTTGCGGTGGTTGCCCGCGGCGTTCGGGTCGGTGCCGTCGATGGTGCCGGTGTACTTCGTGGCCAGGACGTAACGGTCCCGGCGGCCCTGGAGCAGCTCGCCGACGACGCTCTCGCTCTCGCCGTACATGGAGGCCGTGTCCACGACGTTGCCGCCCGCGTCGGCGTACAGGTCGAAGATGCGCCGCGCCTCCGGGGACGCCTCGCCGTAGGTCATCGCGCCGAGGAAGAGTTGAGAGACCCTGAGCCCGGTACGGCCCAGCAGACGGTAACGCATCATGGGAGCACCCTCCTGGCACGGACGGGCGGTGCTCCGGCTTTCGATCGAGTCGTGGACATCATGCGCACCACCCTCCCGGAATCCGCGCGGCCGAGGGAGACCGTGCCGAGACTGGCCCTGCCGGGGCCACGATGGGGCCAGGCGGATGTTCCGTACACTCGGGGACGTGAGCGACAACGAGCTGGGCGCCTTCCTGCGCTCCCGCCGCGAGGCCGTCAAACCCGCCGACGTGGGGCTGCCCGACGGCCCGCGGCGGCGCACGCCAGGGCTGCGCAGGTCCGAGCTGGCCACGGTGGCGGGCATCAGCGTCGAATATCTGACCAGGCTGGAGCAGGGGCGCGACCGCAACCCGTCCACGCAGGTGCTCGTCACGCTCGCCGACGCCCTGCGCATGACGCAGGAGGAGCGCCTGCACCTGCGCAACCTGGCCAAGGTGGCCGGCGGCGGCATCGCGCTGTGCATGGCGGCGGGGCAGGCGCCCTCCCGCGACGTGCGTCCCACGGTGCGCGCCCTGCTCGACCGGCTGGAGCCCGCCCCCGCCGCGGTGCTCAACAGGCTGGGCGACGTGATCGCCCGCACCGAGGGGTACGCGCGGCTCTTCGAGCCCCTCGGCCTCCTGGACGGAGACCCGCCCAACGTGCACAGATTCGTGTTCGAGGACGAGCGGGCCAAAGACGCCTACCCGGAGTGGGAGCGCGTCGCGGCCGAGCACGCCGCCCTGCTGAAGCTGATCAGCGGCTACGACGACCTCTACGTCGACGACCTGATCTCCGAGTTGTCGTTCGCGGCGGGGGAGGCGTTCACGTCGAGGTTCGCCGCCCCGCCGCTGACGCCGCCGACGGTGCCAGTGGAGCGGGTGGCGCATCCCGGCGTCGGTGAGCTGCGGTTGTCGCGCGAGACGCTCGACCTGCCGGACGGCGAGCAGAGCATCGTCGTCCACCTGCCGGCCGGCGCCGACACCGCGGACGCGCTCGACCGCCTCATGGGCCGCGTGCCGGGCGCCCTCCACGCGGTGAACGGCTGACCTCGCGGCTGCTCACTCGCGGACGTCGAAGCCCAGCGCGGCGGCTACGACCGTGGCCTGGAACGGGTCGATGACCGCGCCGGTCATCGTGGCCGTGCGCGGGTCGAGCGTGCTGAGGTCGCTGCCGCGAAGGTCGCACTTGGTCAGGTCGGCGCCGCGCAGCGACGCCCCCGTCAGGTCGGCCCGCCGCAGCTCGGCCCGCTCCAGCCGGGCGTCCGCCAGATCGGCCTCGCGCAGCCGGGTGCCGTGAAAGGCGCTGCCCCGCAGATCGGCCCCCGCCAGGCCCGTGTAGGACCAGTCGCCGCCCTCGACCTTCAGCAGGCCGTACGTGCAGCCGTCGAACACGCTCCCGGTGAGCTTGCACTCGGTGAAGGTGGCGTCGAAGAGGGAGCACCGCGTGAACGTGCAGTTGAGAAACCTCGCGCCGGTGTGCTCCGACACGTTGAACCGCACGTTGCTGAAATGGCACTCCTCGAAGGAGGATCCGTGGTCGACGAGCTCGGTCATGTCCACGTCCTGGAACAGAACCCGGCGATGGCTCTCGCCGGAGATCTCGAGCGTGTCCCAGTCCGTGGCCCAGACCGTCTTCTCTGTGGGGTGGGCCATGCGAACAAGTTAGCGGATCAGGCCCGCTTCGCGATGGCGGTGATGAGGGGCTGCACGGCCTTGGCCGCCAGCGGCCCGAACGCGGCCAGGATCAGCACGTACGCCGCCGCCAGCGCTCCCAGGTCGGGATGCGCGCCCGCGCCGACCGCCAGACCGGCGATGACGATGTTGAACTCGCCGCGCGGGATGAGCGCGATGCCCGCTCGTGCCTGACCGGCCCTGGCGATGCCCGCCCGTTTGGCCGCGTACATGCCCGTGAGCAGCTTCGTGATCATGCTGACCAGGGCCAGCAGCGCGGCCAGCCCGGCCACCGGAAGGATCTTCGCTGGGTCGGTCTGGAAGCCGAAGAACACGAAGAACACCGCGGCGAACAGGTCGCGCAGCGGTGCCAGCAGCGCCTGCGCGTCCTCGGCCAGCTCGCCGGAGAGCGCGATGCCGACCAGGAACGCGCCGACCGCCGCCGAGACCTGCAACTGCTGCGCGAGACCGGCGACCAGCAGGGCCAGGCCGACGACCTTGAGCAATAACACCTCGGAGTTGGGGCTGGACACGAATGCCTCGATGAAGCGCCCGAACCGGAGCGCCACGACCAGCACCACGCTGACCGTGAGCAGCGCGATGCCCACCGAGATCGCCCCGCTCACCAGGCTCAGCCCGGCCAGCATGGTCGTCAGGATCGGCAGGTAGACCGCCATCGTGAGGTCTTCGAACACCAGCAGCGACAGGACCGTCGGTGTCTCCCGGTTACCGATCCACCCGAGGTCCGACAGCACTTTGGCGGTGATGCCCGATGAGGTGGCGTAGGTGACGCCGGCCATGGCCACCGCCGCGACCGGGCCCCAGTCCAGCAGCAGCGCGATGATCGCGCCGGGCGCCGCGTTGAGCACCAGGTCGACGATGCCCGCGCGGGCGTTGCTCGTCAGGCTGGTGACGAGCTCGTCGGCGTTGTATTCCAGACCCAGTGTCAGCAGCAGAAGGACGACGCCCAGCTCCGCGCCGACGGAGATGAACTCCTCGCTGGTGGCCAGCGGCAGCACGCCGCCGGTGCCGAACGCCAGTCCGGCGATCAGATAGAGGGGGATGGGGGAGATGCCGCCGCGCAACGCCAGCGCGCCCAGCACTCCGAGACCCAGCAGTACCGCACCGAATTCGAGGAAAAGGATCGCGGTATGGTGCACCCGCGGCCCTACCCTTCTGCCAGAATGCCGGCGACCTCGGCGGTGGTGTCCTCGCTGCCGACGACGACCACGACGTCACCGCCGGTGAAGACGAAGTCGGGTCCAGGACTGGCGACAACCTTGCCGCCGCGCACGACGGCCACGATGGAGGCGCTCGTACGTGTGCGCACACGCGCGTCGCCCATGGGGCGTCCCACGTACGGGGAGTCCGCCGATATCGGCAGTTGCACGCTGACCAGGCCCTCGACCTGCTCGTGCAGCTGGTTGAGCCGCTGCACGATGCGTGGCGCCCCCAGGAGCTCGGCCAGGGTGTCGGCCTCCTCATCATTGAGCTTGACCGTATGACAGACGGCGTCGGGGTCCTCTTTGTCGTAGATCACGAGGTCCCGGCGCCCGGTGCGGTGGGACACGATGCCGACCCGCTGTCCTTTGCGCGTCGTGAAATCGTGCCGCAGACCGATGCCGGGAAGTGCTGTTTGTTCGACCTCCACCTGTCCCACCTGTTCAGATCCGTATTTTTCCGGACAACCCTACCAACGCATTACCCGCGTTATACGCACGCTTACCGGGCCCACCGGCGACACCTGCGCAGGTCGGCTCGCGGCCGGTCGTGCCCCCGCCGCTCGCGGGATGGTGACTCGTGGGAGACTGCTCAACGGCGCAACGTGACGAACCGCGTTCAACGGACGGCCGACCGGCCGCACGAGACCCCCCGAGAGCAGAGGAATGGGCAGCAAGGAGGCGCAGCCGTACATCGTGAACACCCGGTTGCCGGAGGAAATGGGCAGCATCACGGCGTCGCGGCAGATCGTCGGTGAGGCTCTGGCCACACGCGGCTACCAGGGGCGGCGTGGGGACGTCCTCCTGGTGGTGTCCGAGCTGGTCACGAATGCGCTCGTGCACGGCGACGGCCCGCCCTCGCTGCGCATGCGGGCCGACGCGTCGAGCGTGCGGATCGAGGTGAGCGACGCCGGCGCCGAGCTGCCCCGGCCCCGCGAGCCCGGTCCCGGTGACGGCTGGGGGCTGCACGTCGTCAGGCTGCTGTCCACCGGGTGGGGCGTCGCGCCGGCCGAGCGCGGCAAGACGGTGTGGTGCGAGCTCGCCGCCGACCTCACCCGGATCCGCCCGGCCGAGATCTGATCCGTCCTCCGGTGACGTGATCCGCCCATCAGTGACACGTGCCGGCCGTCAGCGACGCGTGCCGGTCAGTGACGCGTGCCGGCCGTCAGGGACCTGATGCGGTGCCCTGCTCGGGTCCCGCGCTGATCAGGGCGAGGGCCTCACGGGCGATCTCCCACTCCTCGTCGGTCGGGACGACGAGCACGGCCACCTCGGCGCCGGGCGGCGACACCGCGCGCTCCGCGGCCGACGCGGCCCGGTTGAGCGCCGGGTCGACGGTGATGCCGAGCCGGCCGAGCCCGGCCAGCGACTCGGCCCGGGTGGCGGCGTCGTGCTCGCCGACCCCGCCCGTGAACACGATCGCGTCCACCCGGCCCAGCAGCGCGTAGTAGGCGCCGACGTACTTGCGGATGCGCCTGGTGTAGATCTCCAGGGCCAGCCGCGCCTCCTCGTCGTCGCGGGCCCGCACCTCGCGCATGTCGCCGCTGCCGGTGAGGCCGAGCAGGCCGCCCTGGCGTCCGAGCGCCTCCTCCACCTCCTCGGCGTCCATCCCGTTCACCCGGGCGAGATAGCCGCCGATCGCCGGGTCGACGTCACCCGAGCGCGTTCCCATGACCAGGCCCTCCAGCGGGGTCAGGCCCATGGAGGTGTCGACGCTGCGGCCGCCGGAGACGGCGGTGGCGCTGGCGCCGTTGCCCAGGTGCAGCACGATGAGATCGAGCCCGGCCAGGTCGCGGCCGAGCAGGGCGGCGGCGCGGCGCGAGACGTAGGCGCAGGACGTGCCGTGGAAGCCGAAGCGCCGCACGCCCAGCCGCTCACGCCACGCGCGCGGCACCGCGTACGTGTGCGCCGCCGGCGGCAGCGTCAGCTGGAAGGCGGTGTCGAACACGGCCACCTGGGGCACCCCGGGAAAGGCCTCGCGCGCGACCCGGACGCCGGTCAGGTTGACCGGGTTGTGCAGGGGCGCGAGCGGCGCCAGGCGCTCGATGGCGGCGATCACGGCGTCGTCGATGAGCACGGCCCGGGTGAACGTGGTGCCGCCGTGCACGACCCGGTGCCCGACCGCGACCGGGCTCAGCTCGGGCCCGGCCGTCTCGAACGCCTCCATGACCGCGTCCAGCCCCTCGGCGTGCCCGGGGAAGCGGGTCTGCCTCTCGTAGGCGGGCCCGGCACCCGCGTGGTGCGTCAGGCGCCCCTCGTCCTCGCCGATGCGCTCGACCAGCCCCCTGGCGGGGCGCTCGCGGGTGCGGACGTCGATGAGCTCGTACTTGATGGACGAGGAGCCGGTGTTCAGGACGAGGATGCGGCCGGCCACGTCCACGACCTTATGTCGGCGGGGTCCTCGCCGTGCTCGCGCGTGTGGGCGCGGGCGCGCAGCCGCTCATCGCTCATGTGCTGGCGCAGGTGCGCCCGGGTGGCGCCCAGCCCGGGGACACGGTCGATGACGTCCATGACCAGGTGGTAGCGGTCGATGTCGTTGAGCATGCACATGTCGAAGGGCGTGGTGGTGGTGCCCTCCTCCTTGTATCCGCGCACGTGGATGTTGTCGTGGCCGTTCCGCCGGTAGGTGAGCTGGTGGATGAGCGAGGGGTAGCCGTGGAAGTTGAAGATGACCGGCCTGCCGGTCGTGAAGAGCGTGTCGAACTCGGCGTCGGACATGCCGTGCGGGTGCTCCGACCGGGGCTGGAGGCGCATGAGGTCGACGACGTTGACCACGCGCACCTTCAGCTCGGGCAGGTGCTCGCGCAGCAGCGCGGCGGCGGCGAGCGTCTCCAGGGTGGGCACGTCGCCGGCGCAGGCGAGCACCACGTCGGGCTCGCCCCCCTGGTCGGTGGAGGCCCAGGGCAGGATGCCGAGGCCGCGCGTGCAGTGGGCGATGGCCTCGTCCATGGTGAACAGGTCGAGCACGGGCTGCTTGCCGGCGACGACGACGTTGACGTAGTCGCGGGAGCGCAGGCAGTGGTCGCCGACCGAGAGCAGCGTGTTGGCGTCCGGCGGCAGGTAGACCCGCACCACGGAGGCCTTCTTGTTGACCACGACGTCGAGGAAGCCGGGATCCTGGTGGCTGAAGCCGTTGTGGTCCTGGCGCCACACGTGCGACGACAGCAGGTACGTCAGCGACGCGACCGGCCGCCGCCACGGAATCTTCTGCGACGACTCCAGCCACTTGGCGTGCTGGTTGAACATGGAGTCCACGATGTGGATGAAGGCCTCGTAGCAGTTGAACAGCCCGTGGCGGCCGGTCAGCAGATAGCCCTCCAGCCAGCCCTGGCACAGGTGCTCGCTGAGCACCTCCATGACGCGCCCGCCGGCGGCGAGGTTCTCGTCGGTGGGCAGCAGCTCGGCGTTCCAGGCCCGGTCGGTGACCTCGAACACCTCCTGCAGCCGGTTGGAGGCGGTCTCGTCCGGCCCCATCAGCCGGAACGTGTGCGGATTCCGGGCGATCACGTCGCCCAGCAGCCCGCCGAACACCCGCGTCGGCTCGGTCTCCTGCACAGCGGGCGACTTGACCTCGACCGCGTGGGTGCGGAAGTCCGGCAGCCGCAGCGGCTCCAGCAACTCGCCACCGTTGGCGTGCGGGTTGGCGCTCATCCTGCGCGGTCCGGCGGGCACGGTGTCCGCGATCTCCGCGGTCGGGCGCCCGTCGGCGTCGAACAACTCCTCGGGGCGGTAGGAGCGCATCCACTCCTCCAGCATGGCCAGGTGGGCGGAGTTCTCGCGTACCTTCGCCAGCGGTACCTGGTGGGCCCGCCAGGTGCCCTCGACGGGCTTGCCGTCCACCTCGCGCGGCCCGGTCCACCCCTTCGGGGTGCGCAGGATGATCATGGGGAGGCGGTCGGCGTCGCCGGCCTTGTACGCGGCGATCTCGTCCCAGACGGTGTCGAGCGTGCCGGCCATCTCGGCGTGGTCGGGGCCGACCAGATGGGGGCGGTAGCCGTACCCCTCGATGAGTTTGATCAGCTCGTGCTCGGGGATGCGGGCGAGCACGGCCGGGTTGGCGATCTTGTATCCGTTCAGGTGCAGGATGGGCAGCACCACGCCGTCCCGGCGGCGGTCGGCGAACTTGTTGGCGTGCCAGCCGGCGGCCAGAGGGCCGGTCTCGGCCTCGCCGTCGCCGATGACGCAGGCCACGACCAGGTCCGGGTTGTCGAAGGCGGCACCGTAGGCGTGCGCGAGCGAGTAACCCAGCTCGCCGCCCTCGTGGATGGATCCGGGCGTCTCCGGCGCGACGTGACTGGGCACGCCACCCGGGAAGGAGAACTGGCGGAACAGCCGCCGCATGCCCGCGACGTCCTGCGAGACGTCGGGGTAGCGCTCGGTGTAGGTGCCCTCCAGCCAGGCGTGCGCGACCGCCGCCGGGCCGCCGTGCCCGGGACCGGCGATGTAGATCATGTCCTGGTCGCGTTCCTTGATCACCCGGTTGAGGTGGGCGAAGCAGAAGTTCAGGCCCGGCGTGGTGCCAAAGTGGCCGAGCAGGCGCGGCTTGATGTGCTCCGGCCGCAGCGGCTCGCTCAGCAGCGGGTTGTCCAGCAGGTAGATCTGCCCGACGGACAGATAGTTGGCCGCCCGCCAGTATGCGTCTATATGCTCCATGCTCCTGCTGCTTCCTCCGTAGAGCGAGCTGAATCCACTTTCCGCCTGGCAAGGTGTGGGACATGACGTAAGTCCCGCGTACGCAAAAGGTCTCCTCGGCCACGCGCGGAATCAACGCCGGGGGGTACGTGGTTACGGCACGATGGTGATCGGTTTGGCGACGCGAGGAGGAAGAGCGTGAACGGCGACATCACCCGGAGCCAGGAGTGGGCGGCCCTCGACAAGCACCACGGCGAGCTGGCGGGCAAACAGCTCCGGGAGCTGTTCGCGGATGACCCGGGCCGCGCCGACCGCATGACGGCGACCGCCGGCGACCTCTACCTCGACTACTCCAAGCACCGCGCCACACGCGAGACGATCGGCCTGCTGCTGGCCCTGGCCGAGCGGGCCGGCCTGCGCGAGCGGATCGCGGCCATGTTCGGCGGCGAGCACATCAACGTCAGCGAGGACCGCGCCGTGCTGCACGTCGCGCTGCGCCTGCCGCGCGAGGCGGAGCTGGTGGTCGACGGGCAGGACGTCGTGGCCGACGTGCACGCCGTGCTCGACAAGATGAGCGCCTTCTCCGGGCGGATCCGCTCGCAGGAGTGGAAGGGCGCCACGGGCAGGCCCATCGAGACCGTCGTCAACATCGGCATCGGCGGGTCCGACCTGGGCCCCGCCATGGCCTACGAAGCGCTGCGCGACTACGCCGACGCGGGCATCGCGGCCAGCTTCGTCTCCAACATCGACCCGGCCGACATCACCGGCGCCCTCGCCGGGCTCGACCCCGCGACCACGCTGTTCGTGATCAGCTCCAAGACCTTCACCACGCTGGAGACGCTGACCAACGCCAGGATCGCGCGCCGCTGGCTGGTCGACGCGCTGGGCGAGGACGCGGTGTCCCGGCACTTCGTGGCCGTCTCCACCAACGCCGCGAAGGTCGCCGAGTTCGGCATCGACACCGACAACATGTTCGGCTTCTGGGACTGGGTGGGCGGCCGCTACTCCTTCGACGGCGCCATCGGCCTCTCGCTGATGATCGCGATCGGGCCCGAGCGGTTCCGCGAGATGCTGGCCGGCTTCCACACCATCGACGAGCACTTCCGCACGGCGCCGTTCGAGGCCAACCTGCCGGTGCTGATGGCCCTGCTCGGCGTCTGGTACAACAATTTCTTCGGCGCGGAGACCCGCGCCGTGCTGCCCTACAGCCAGCGTCTGCACCGCTTCCCGGCCTACCTGCAGCAGCTCACGATGGAGTCCAACGGCAAGTCCGTGCGCGCCGACGGTGCTCCCGTGGCCGCCGCCACCGGCGAGATCTTCTGGGGCGAGCCGGGCACCAACGGCCAGCACGCCTTCTATCAGCTGCTCCACCAGGGCACCCGGCTGGTGCCCGCCGACTTCATCGGTTTCGCCGAGCCCTTCGAAGATCGTGGGGGCATGCACGACCAGCTCGTCGCCAACCTGCTCGCGCAGACCTCGGCGCTGGCGTTCGGCAAGACAGCCGAGGAGATCGCGGGCGAGGGCACCGCGGCCGAGATCGTCCCCCACAAGGTGATGCCGGGCAACCGCCCCTCCTCCACCATCCTCGTGCCCAAGCTGACTCCGTCCACGCTGGGCCAGCTCGTCGCCCTCTACGAGCACATCGTCTTCGCCGAGGGCGCCATCTGGGGCGTCGACTCCTTCGACCAGTGGGGCGTCGAGCTGGGCAAGAAGATGGCGCTCGACCTGGCGCCCGCGCTCACCTCCGGCGAGGCGCCGGAGCTGAGCGGGGCCGCGCTGCCCGACCCCTCCACCGAGCGGCTCGTGCGCCGATACCGCGAGCTGCGCGGCCGCCGCGTCTGAGCCTGGAACGCCGGGGGATCGAGGGACGCGGGGCGCGTAGAGTGGACGCCATGACCTCCGTGACACAGCTTGTCGCTTTCGGCGGGGTGGTGCTGCTCGGCGCGATGTCGCCCGGCCCCGACTTCGCGGTCGTCGTACGCCGCTCGGCCGTCTCCGGGCGCGGGCACGGCATGGCGGCGGCGACGGGGATCTCCGTGGGCGTCTTCGCCTGGGTGGTGGCCGCGGCCACCGGCGTCGCGGCGCTGCTGGCCGCCTCGGCCATGGCGTTCACCGTGGTGAAGGTGGCCGGCGCGGCCTACCTGCTCTATCTCGGCGTCAAGGCGCTGCGCGCCGCCCTGCGCCGGGGCGGCGACCTGACGCTCGACGTGCCGGACCCGGGAGGGCGGGGCGCATGGGCGGCGTTCGCGGAAGGGCTGCTCACCAACGTGCTCAACCCCAAGGCCGCCCTGTTCTTCGTGGCCCTCGTGCCCCAGTTCGTCAGCTCCGGCGCCTCGCTGCCGGACACCCTGGTGCTGTCGTTGATCGCGCTGGCGGGCACGGTCGCGTGGTTCCTGGTGGTGGCCAACATCGTGGGGACACTGCGCAAGATCTTCGCCAGGCCCGCCGTGCGCAAGACCGTGGACGGCCTGACGGGCGCCGCCCTGATCGCCCTCGGCGTCAAGCTGGCCACCTCCGGCAACCCCTAGCTACACCGGTGAGGTCGAGCGGCGGGAGACGACGGCGTACGCCAGGCTGACGATCACGAAGAACGGGACGCCCGCCCACCACGCCGGCCGCAGCGACTCGATGAACAGCGTCGAGACGAGCACCGCGGCGAGGAAGAGCACCACGAGCCCCGACGTGACGGGCGCGCCCCAGAGCCGGACCGGCGAGGGCGGCAGCCCCTGCGCGGCGCGGGTGCGCCGGAAGGCGTGGTGCGTGAGGAGGATCAGCAGCCACACGACCAGCGCGCCGAACACCGACACGCCGAACAACGCCAGGTAGGCCTCGCTCTCGCTGGCCGCCGACACGACCGCGGCGAGCGCGAGGCCGAGCGCCGACAGCGCGAGCGCGTTGCGCGGCACGCCGGCGGCACTGAGCCGCCCGGTCCAGGCGGGCGCGTACCTGTTGGCGGCGAGCGAGTGCATCATCCTGGTGGTCAGGTAGAGGTTCGTGTTGGCGCTGGACAGCGCGGCGGTCAGCACGACGAAGTTCATGACGGTCGCCGCGGCCGGGATGCCCGCGGCGGAGAACACGCTGACGAACGGGCTCTCGGTCACGGCGCCGCCCTGGGCGGTGGTGGTCCACGGCACCACCGTGAGCACGATCGCGATGGCCAGCACGTAGAAGAGGGCCAGCCGGGTGACCATGCGGCGGGCGGCGCGCGGGATGTCGCGCACCGGGTTCTCCGACTCGGCGGCGGTGACCGAGACGACCTCGGTGCCGATGTAGCTGAACAACACGAACACCATGGCGAGGAACAACCCGCTCATCCCGTTGGGCAGGAATCCGTCGTGCGCGGTGAGGTTCGAGACGCCGGTGGCTTCCGCGCCGGGCAGGCCGACGGTGACGAGCAGCACGCCGAGCAGGGTGAACACGATGATCGCCACCACCTTGATCATCGCGAACCAGTACTCGACCTCGCCGAACATCTTGACCGCGGCGGTGTTCACGCCGAGCACCACGGCGGAGAAGACGGTGACGGGCAGCCACAGCGGCAACGACGGCCACCAGAACTGCACGTAGATCCCGGCCGCGATGACCTCGCCGCCGATGGCGATGACCTGGATCGTCCAGTACGTCCAGCGGACCACGAACCCGCCCCACGGGCCGAGGTACCGGTGCGCGATGACGCCGAAGGCGCCCGCCTCGGGGTGGACGACGACCATCTCGGCCAGCGACCAGCCGATCACCAGGGCGACGCCCGCGCAGATGATGTAGGCGACGATGGTCGCAGGGCCTGCCTGGGAGATCGCCAGGCTGGAGCCGAGGAAGAGCCCGGTGCCGATCGCGCCGCCCAGCCCGATCATGGTGAGCTGGCGCCCGGTCAGCCGGCGTCGCAATCCGGATGTGTTGTCCACAAGAGACCTTTCGGGGGGTTCAGGCCCGGCGGCAGACACTGATGGCTTCGACGGCCGCGTCCACGTCGGACCGGTCGTTGTAGTAGTGGAAGGACAGCCGCAGCAGGTCGCCCCGCGGCGCGGTCCAGATGCGGCGCTCGGCCAGCCGGGCCGCCAGCCGGGCCGGGTCGTCGTCGGCGATGGCCACCTGCGGGCCGCGTGCTCCCGCCGGGCTCGCCACGCGTTCGCCGGCCGCTGACAGCCGCTCCGCCAGCTCCTCGACCAGGGCGGACACGTGTTTGTCCACGGCGTCCATGTCGACCCGTTCGATGAGGTCGAACCCGGCGTTGGCCGCGTAGGCGGACGGGATGGGCGGCGTGCCGGTCTCGAAGCGCCGGGCGCCGGCGGGGAAGTCGAGCAGCCGCGGGTCGAAAGCGAACGGGTCGGTGCGGCCGAACCAGCCGGTGAGCTCGGGCTCGCGCTGCTGCTCCATGCCGCCGCGTACGTAGAGGAAGGCGAGTCCGGGCAGGCCGAGCAGGTATTTGAGCGACCCGGCCGCCAGATAGTCGCAGCCGAGCCGTTTCACGTCGATCGGGGTGACGCCGGCGCCCTGGTAGGCGTCCACAAACACGCGCGCGCCCTTCTCGTGCGCCAGGCGGACGACGTCCTCCACCGGGAGGCGGGCGCCGTTGCGGTAGGTGTGCAGCGGCACCGACACCAGGTTGACGGTCTCGTCGACGACCTGCTCGTACGCCTCGGCCGCGACGTTCTCGCCGGTGTCGGCGGCCACCTTGACCGTGGCGCCGCGCCCGCGCTGGGCCAGCCACACGTGCGCTATGGACGGGAACTCCAGGTCATTGGTGACGAGGCCGGGACGGCGCGACCAGTCGAGCGACGAGGCGGCCTGGAAGGCGGCCTCCGAGGCGCACGACAACACGGCCACCTCGTCGGGCTCGGCGCCGATGAGCCGGGCGAACCGCTGCCGGGCGCGGCCGACCTCCGCCATCCACACCTCCCAGGGGGCGCCTCTGTCGCGCAGCGAATGGCCGATCTCCTGGAGCGCGTACGCGAGCCGCGACGACAGGGCGCCCTGGCTGCAGCTCGCCAGGTGCACGGAGTCGGTCAGGGAGGGAAACTCGGCCCGGAACTGAGTGACGTTCAACAGATGCGACATTTCGGGCACCTTATCCGGACGGATTTAACCAGGTCAATATGTCTTCAATGTGATTAACGCCCGATAGGATCTGCGCGTGATTGGCGCCAGGATCCGTGAGCTCCGCACCGCGCGCGGGCTGACCCTCGCCCAGCTGGCCGCGGAGGCGGGCGTGTCGAGCGGACTGATCAGCCAGGTCGAGCGCGACCTGGCCGACCCCAGCCTGGAAACGCTCAGGAAGATCGCGAAGGTGTTCGACCTGCCGCTGTTCAGCCTGTTCCAGGAGCCCGACGCGGCCGCCGTGGCCGTGGTCAGGCGTGACGGGCGGATGCTGGTCAGGTCCCCCACGGGCGGGATCACCTACACCCGCGTGTCGCCCGGGCACGGGCGGCTGGAGGTGCTGGAAGGGCACCTGCTGCCCGGCGGATCGTCGGCCGCCGAGCCGTGGTCGCACCCGTCCGAGGAGTGCGTGCTCGTGCTGCGGGGACGGCTCGTCGTCGAGGTGTCCGGAGCCGAGCACGTGCTGGAGGCGGGGGACAGCTGCTCCTTCGACTCGTCGCTGCCGCACCGCTATCTCAACACCGGGGATGAGCCGGTCGACTTCCTGATCGTCGCCACTCCGCCCAGCTACTGAGCGGCACGCGACCGCAGGTGAGCGCGTCGATCACGTAACACGCCCACGCGTCGGGATTTATCCCGTTAAGGTGCATGAGGTCCGTCCCAGCCGTCACAGGAGTCAGCCCCCTCATGCCGAACGCCGAGCCGCTGCGCCCCGACGATCCCGAGGCGATCGCCGCCTACCGGCTCGTCGGGCGGCTCGGCGAGGGCGGCCAGGGCACCGTCTACCTCGGACAGGCCCCCGACGGCCGGCCGGTGGCCGTCAAGGTGCTACGCCAGTCCGTCGCCGGGGGCAACGGCTTCGCCAAGGAGATCGCCGCGGCCCGGCGCGTGGAGCCGTTCTGCATCGCGCAGGTGCTCGACGCTTCGATGAGCGGGCGTCCGTACATCGTCAGCGAGTACGTCGAGGGCCCGTCCCTGCAGGAGGCGGGCCCTCATCGCGGCGCCGATCTGCAGCGCCTGGCCGTCAGCACGGCCACGGCGCTGGCCGCCATCCACGAGGCGGGGGTCGTGCACCGCGACTTCAAGCCCTCCAACGTGCTGCTCGGACGGGACGGGCCGCGCGTCGTCGACTTCGGCATCGCCCGCCTCGCCGACTCCGCGGTCACCGTGACCAGCAGCGTGGTCGGGACGCCCGCGTACATGGCCCCCGAGCAGCTCGCGGGCGCGTACGTCGGCCCGGCGGCGGACGTCTTCGCCTGGGCGTCGGTCATGGTGTTCGCGGGGACGGGCACGCCGCCGTTCGGCGAGGACTCGCTGCCCGCGGTCATCAACCGGGTGCTCAACCAGGAACCGTTCCTGGGCGACCTGCCGGAGCCGCTGCGCCAGGTCGTGTACGCCTGCCTGGCCAAGGACCCGGGCGCCCGCCCGCGGATGCGGGACGTCCTGCTGCGCCTGCTCGGCGGGCCACGGCCCCACCCGGCCGGGGCGCAGCCCCCGCCACCGGAGTCCGCGCACGCCCCCGGGCCGGGCGCGCCGGGTGATCCGCACGGCTCGCCCGGTGCCCAGCACGGCCTGCCCGGTCACCCGACGACCCCCGGTCCCCGGCCAGGCGCGACCGGTCACCCGATGGCCCCAGCCCCTCAGCCGGGCGCGCCCGGTCACCTGCACCCCTCGGGGGGCGGCGACCCGCGTCGCACCCTTCCGCCGCGCCGCACGAGAGCGCGGGTGCCGCTGATCGCCGCCGTTTCCGGGGCGGTCGCCGTGTGCCTGGCGGCCGTCGTCGTCGTGTGGAACGCCTCGGCGGACAGGAGCCCCGCCCCGCCGGTGCTGGCCGCCGGCTCCAGCGAGCCGTCTCCCTCCGCCACCAGCACGCCCAGGCGCGAGAAGACCGCCCCGCCCAGGAGGACGCGTACTCCATCGGCCGCTCCCGAGACCACGCGCTCGCGCCCCGCCACACAGCCGTCACGGGAGCGCACCGCCGCGCGGCGAACGCCCACGAGCACACCGAGGCCGACGAGGAGGCCGGCGACCAGGAGGCCGGTGACCAGGCGGCCGTCGCCCACCGCGAGCAGGAAGAGCGCGAAGGCCGCCTCGTTCACCCTCGCCTACGTCCGGGTCGCCGGCGCGTCCAAGATCAACAGTGCGGGCGTCACCTGTTACACGGGCTCGCTGGGCTTCGGCGTCGGGCTGGACGCGTCCGAGATGGGAGCCCCGTTCTCCTACCAGTGGCTGGTCGACGGCCAGGTGATCGAGAGCGGCTCCAGGCGGATCCCGTCTCACGCCCGGTCCGACTATTTCGGCTCGAAGAAGCAGATCAGCCCCGACCTCGGGACCGAGCACACGGTCGTCTTCCAGCTCACCTCGCCGGTGCGGAAGAGCCGGTCCGCCTCGTGGACCATGTGCTGAGCGCCGCGCCGGACGCGGGATTCAGCCGAGCTTCTTCGTCAGGGTCTCGAACGCCAGGTCGTCACGCAAGGGAACACCGAACCGCTCATCGCCGTACGGGAAGGGCGACAGCTCGCCGGTGCGGACGTAGCCGCGGCGTACGTACCAGGCGATGAGATCCTCACGCTGGACGATCACCGTCATCCGCAGCTCGCCGGCACCCCACTCGTCGCGGGCGAGCCGCTCGGCCTCGGCGAGCAGCGCCCGCCCCGTGCCCGCGCCCTGCAGGTCGGGCGCGACGGCGAACGTCCCGAAGTAGGCGTGGCCGTCATGGCGCTCGAGCTGACAGCACCCCACCATGACGCCATCGGCCTCGGCGACGATCACGGTCGTGGACGGATCGTCGATCATCTCGGTCACCATCGTCGCGTCGACGCGCTGCCCCTGGAGGAGATCCGCCTCACCGGTCCACCCGTTCCGGCTCCTCTCTCCCCGGTACGCCGACTCCACCAGGTCGACCAGCGCCGGGACGTCGGAACGGCGGGCGGGACGGAACGTGTGCTCGCGGGGGCTGCTCATGCTCGTTCTCCAGGGACGTGTCCGGTGACCATGAAAGACAATTGCATACGATTCGCGCGGCGGCCGCCATCAGGAGACGGCGACGCCGAGGAGGTGCCCCAGCCCGAAGGTGACGGACGCCGCTCCCACACCCAGCACGACCTGGCGCAGCCCGCCCAGCCACCACGGCCGCGCCGTCATCCGCGCCACCGCCGCCCCGAACCCGAACAGTCCCAGCACGCTGATCACCACGGCCACCGCCAGCCCCGACGCTCCGAGGAGGAAGGGCGCCAGCGGCACCAGCGCACCGGCGGCGAACGCGCAGAACGAGGACCCCGCGGCCACGTACGGCGAGGGCAGGTCGTCGGGATCCACGCCCAGCTCCTCGCGGACGTGCACCCGCAACGCCCGCTCGGGATCGGCGGACAGCCCCTCGGCCACCCGGTGCGCCAGCGCGGGGTCGAGCCCGCGCGCCTGGTAGAGGGCCGCCAGCTCGGCCAGCTCGCCCTCGGGGTCCCTGGCCAGCTCACGCCGCTCGACGGCGATCTCCGCCCGCATCAGCTCGGTCTGGGACTTCACGGACGTGTACTCCCCGGCCGCCATGGAGCATGCGCCGGCGACGAGACCGGCGAACCCCGCGAGCACCGCGCCGCGCCCGGCGCCCGCCGCGCCGACGACGCCGGCGATCAACGCGAAATTGGACACGAGCCCATCCATCGCCCCGAACACGGCCGGACGCAGCCAGCCGCCGGTCACGTCCCGGTGGCGGTGGTGCTTCTCGGGCGAGTACGGCCGGGTGAGCTCGATGGTCATGTAGTTCCTCCGCTTTCACATGCTTCTTCCCGAAATGTAGGCATACGTCCCCAAGATCCGCAACGAAGGAGAGCCTTCCCTGGCCAGGCATTTCGGGCCAGCCTCTGGACCGGAGCTCGGTCTGGATCGAGCTGTCCTGTCCCCAGCACAGCTCGTTGAACGCGACGAGGCCCGCGTCGCGGCCGAGGATCGAGGTCACAGCCCCGGCGACCACGTTCCAGTGCCAGGCGGTATGCCGTGAGGGGGACCCGGGGCACGTGGTGGGCCCGGCTCAGCGCGCGGGCGTCCCGTCGGCGGCGACGTCGATCACCACGCGGTCGGAGTAGGTTCGCCGCTCGGTCCGGAGCACCGTCAGCTTGTCGTCCATGACCGGGAAGACATGGACGGGTGTCAGGGTGATCCGCGCCTTCCGGCGCTCTTCCCCTGCACCCGGTTGACGTCGATCTCGAGATGACCGTAGTGCTTTCCGCCCGAGAGCAGCCGCGGCGTCCCGCCGGCGACGTCCCACACCTCGGGCTCGCCCTGGTCCGCCGTCCACCGGCTGAAGGCGTTGTACGCCAGCGGCGGGCTGTCGAGCGTGGGGCCGTCCCGGCGCACGCCCCGCAGGCCGTCGCCCGAGACACCCGCGTCGTAGTAGTGCACACCCGTGCCGTCGCCTGCCCGGCCCGGTGTACTCGCGGCCGGTCAGCTTCTCCTCGGGAGGGTAGTTCGCCGCGCTGTCGTCCGGTTCGCCGTTGTTGCTGTCGAGCGTCAGCACGGTGACCGGCCCGTAGTCGACGCGGTGGTAGTTGTCGCGGTGCTCCGGCGTTCCGTTGCCCGGCGCGTCGAAGTACGCGTGGAACTTGGCGCGCGATCGTACGACCGGGGTCCGGTCCTCCGGCGTGCCGTACCCGCCGTTGATCGCCCCGTAGCTCTCCCACTTCCCGAACGCGGGGATGATGGGCACGTCGGTCAGCAGGTCGCCGGAGGCCCCGGCGGTGTGACGGAAGAACTCGTCCCAGCCGGGCTGGTAGCCGCCGCCCTGGACGAGGTCTCCGGTGAAGAGCACCGCGTCGGGTGAAAGCTCGCCCGCGCCAACGGCCATCGGGTGATCGCGCTCACGTCGCTCGAACACACCCGCTCGTCGTCCGCGCGAAAGACGGGGGGACCACGCCTGGCCGATCTCGCGGACGTCGTGATCGACAACTGTGCCCCGGCCGGCGACGCCGCGGTCGAGCTCACCCCCGGGGCACGCATCGGCGCGGTCTCCTCCCTCACGGGAGTGCTCATAGCGCAGGTGCTCGCCGAGCTCGCCTGCCGGAGGCTGCTCGAACGAGGAGCCGGCGTCCCGGTGTTCGTCTCGGCGAGCCTGGCGGGCGGCGACGACCACAACGCCGCGCTGTACGAGCGCTATCGCGAACGGGTGCGCCCGATCGAGCCGTAGCCCCGCGGACGGCTGGGCCCCGCCGGGACGGATCCGCGCGCCGGCCGGCGGCGCACGGGTCCAATGACGTGTACGTCAGCAGAGGCGGTAGGTGGAGAAGTTCTCCATGCGCGACAGGTACATGTGCCCGTCCGCGCCCTTGAGCAGGATCGAGATCGGGCGGGCGATCAGGGTGAAGGCCATGGTCGCCCGGTCGATCCGGTAGGTCTTGCCCTGCACCTTGCCGTACAACATCCCGTCGCCGCCGAGCTCGATGTGGGTGTCGAGCCAGACCTGGGTGACCGTCGACCAGGGGTAGGTCTGGTGCTTGACGGTGCGGAGCGACCGGCCGGTTGCGGGGTCCATCTCGAACAGCGCGTCAGGGGACAGACCCCAGAGCCGGCCCGCGTCGTCGAAAATGATCGAGCCGAGCGCCAGGTCGCCCTCGACGGGCGCGGTCTGCCACAGCAGGCGGTGGGTGGCCAGGTCGTAGGCGAAGACGTGGGCGGCGTCGCCCTGCGGGGTGCTGATGCCGCCGAAGGCGGAGGTCGTGCCGTACAGGATGCCCTCGCGATATTCCAGGCCGATGATGGACTGGCCGGGGATGAGGTTCCGCTTGACGATCTTCTCGCCGGTGGCCGGGTTGAGCAGGCCGAGCGCGCCGCCGACCGTTCCCGACTTGGGCACGGTGCCGAAGGCCAGCCAGTCGCCGGCCGAGACCATGGCGAAGGGCCGGTCCTGCTCCTGGTCGCTCAGGTCGAGCAGCAGCCTGGGGACGCCGGCCTCGAACGCGTAGATGCGGGCGCCGGGGTAGACGCCGAGGTAGAGCTTGCCCTTGTGGGTGACGATGCCCTCGCTCTGGCCGACGTTGGGCCAGAACTCCGACTCGCCCGACGCCGGGTCGTACGCGGCCAGGCCCCCGGTGAAGAAGCCGCCGGCGTAGACGCGGCCGTCGGGGCCCAGCCCCATCGAGCGGATGCTGACGGGCTGGCCGGTCAGCGTGCCGTCGAGCAGCCTGCCCTGGCCGCTCTTGCGGTCGTAGTGCCAGATGCGGCCGGTGGAGCCGGTGCCGACGAGGGTGCTGCCGACCCAGCCGAGGGTCCTGGCCGCGCCGCCGCCGTAGTCGCCGAAGCCGAGACGGGTGATCTTCCCGGTCTTGAGGTCGTACGCCACCAGCTCACCGTGTTGGAAGACGTGCACGAGGTGGCCGCGCACGCCGCCGCCGACGGTGAGGCTCCCGACGCCGTCGACCACCGTGCGCCACCGGCCGGTCCTCAGGTCGTACACGCCCATGAGGGTGGTGCCGTCGGACGGGACGAAGCGGGTCAGCAGGTGGTGGCCGGTGATGTCGAGGTCGTAGGCGTAGCCGCTGCCCTGGACCGGCGGGTCGATGACGCGTTTGACCCGGCCGTCGGGGTCAAGGACGGCGATCTTCATGCTCTGCGCGCCGACGCCGGCGTAGACGGTGCCGTCGGGGCCGATCGCCAGGTCCCGGACGAACTGCTCGCCGGGCACCGGGCTGCCCAGGTCGGTGGTGACGCCGGTGGCGGTGTCGTGGCGGAAGAGCCTGCCGTTGGGCGAGGTGCCGCCGTAGACGGCCGACCCGTCGGGGCTGACCGCGACCGTCCAGACGAAGGTCTCGGTGGAGACGGGGATGCCGAGCTCGGTGACGGTGTCGTCGGCGGGGGTGTAGCGGAACAGGCGCCCCATGGCGCCGGGGGTGGCGTTGTAGCTGCCGACGTAGACGCTGCGGTCGGGGGCGACGGCGACGGCCCAGGAGCCGAGGGCGAGGGGGAGGGGGCGCTCGGCGATGAGGCCGCCGTCCGTGGCGTTCCTGATGCCGAGCTGGGCGGGGCCGGAGGCGCTCGAGGTGACCGAGTAGACACGCGGCCCGCCGGGGTGGGTGGTGTCCAACGCGGTGCCCGCGGTGGTGGCGCCGGTGAGGGGGAGGGTGCCTAGATCGTGGAAGCCGCAGCCGGTCGGTGGAGCAGCCGTTTGGGCCTGGACCGCAGGTGTGAGGGAGACAACTAATAGCGCGGCAAACGTGGCTGCAAGTCGAGCTAGCATGCGGGCCTCCATGAGACGGAGCTTTACGGTCATGACCGTAATCCGATGCAGGGTCTCACGACAAGACTGCGCCGCCGACCTCGTGCCCTGGGGCGAAGGGCTGGATCGGCTGACGCGAGTGGTTTTCCGCATTCAGCTCCGCGCCCACGGAAGAGCGCCAGGGCCGCGGAGGCGGCCATGGCGTCCCCGGCGGGCGCCGGGGACGCCGCGCCGTTTCAGGCGTGGGCCGGGGTGGTTATGGTGCCGGCTTGCTGGCCGCGGATCATGGCGTCGCAGTCGGCGATGGTCTCCTCCAGGAGCCGGCGCAGCAGTGAGTCCGGGTCGGGGATGCAGGCCTGGACGATGCCGACCACCGACAGTTGCACCGCGTTGGGCGCGGCGTACCGGCGGAAGCCCTTCGAGGTGATCCTGGCCGCACGGCTGAAGCGGCGTGCCTGCTCGGCCGCGTGGGGGACTTCGTCCATCACCCGCACGCTCGACTCGCTGAGCCGCCCCGACGGAGCACCGTCGAGCCTGGCCAGCATCTCCTCGGCCGCCAGCACCGACACCGCGAGCGCGAGCTGGCGCTCGGCCGCCGCCACCGGCAGCGCCGTGGTGGCGCAGCGCAGCGCGATCCGCGCGTCCACGCGCAGGTCGTCGCTGGCCAGGCCGATGATGGACGGCACCAGGTGGACGAGCCCGGCCCGGCTCTCGTCGCCGGTGTTGTCGTTGACCAGGCGGGCGAGCGCGGCCAGCAACGGATGTGTGCAGGCCGGATGGTCACTCCAGCGCTCTCCGGCCAGATAGGAGGCCAGCTCCATGAAACAGGCACCGCGTTTCGGGTTGCGATGTCTGCCTCGGGACAGGACCGGCATGTGTTCAAGGTGATTGTCCACGGGTGCTCCACTGCTCCACGCGATCGCCGACTATCCAGTCTGCGTCGTCATGCGGCTGAAAGCCATGGGTTTTCGACCTGGGGGTCCCCTACCCAGCGCACCCGTCGTCTACCGGCTTCGGTGCCTGGGCCGTGACGAAGACCGCGACCGTGCGGGCCGGGACCGACAGCGTGCCGGTGTCCGGGTCGAACGCCGAGCTCCGCACCACCGCGTCGCCGGAGCACTCCTGCACGGGATGGAGCGACACGGCCTGTCCCGCCAGGCCGGGCATCGCCTGCGCGTGCGCGTACGGCGTCGCGTTGAACACGACGGTGACGGACGTCCAGCGTGGGTCGATTCCCGTCGTGTCGATGTGCATGGCGATCACGCCCTCCGCCGAGGCGGGGAACGACAACCGCCGCCGCACCTCGGCCGCCGAGCCCAGGGCGAACGCCGGTGACGACGCCCTGATCCGCAGCAGCTCGCCGTACCTCGCCCGGCAGGCGTTGATGGCCGCGCAACCCGGGCGCAGCGCCGGGTCGTCGAGCAGGGGTTTCGCGTACGGCCACGCGGCCTCGTTGGCGGCCCTGGGCGGCAGGCCGGCGCCGAAGCCGTTGCCCGCCGCGCAGTCCCACAACAGCCGGTTGAACCAGTCGCCCGAGTCGTAGGAGTTGCGGTCCAGCGACTTCGACCGCAGCCGCTCGCTGCCCGCGTGCACGAACGTCGTCCCCTGCGCCAGCACCGCCGTGGCCAGCGAGAGCACCTGCATGCGGACCCGGTCGGCCATCGGCGTCCGCCGCGGCAGCTTGTACGCCAGAGCGTCGAACAGCGTCTCGTTGTCGTGCGCGTCGACGTACGCCACCGCCTCACCCGGCGCGGCGGTGTAGCCGGCGGGCGAGCCGTTGTAGCCGACCTCGGAGCCCTTCCTGCCCGAGGGCAGGACGTAGTCGCTCAGGCTGCCGGTCAACCCCACCTTGACCAGCTCTGTGCAGGCGGCCAGCCTGGCCCGCTGCTCCTCCTCGGTGCCGTTGGCCGGTGCGCCGTTGGGCGCGCCCGCCAGGCCGGAGCCGAACCCCTGCACGCGCGGGTCGGCGTCGAACGGGCCGCCGCCGCGCACCGCGTCGCGCAGCCGGTCGGTGAACGTCCCGATGCCGGTGCCGGCCAGATTCGCCTGCGTGGCCTGCTCGAACCTGGCGTCGCAGGCCACCTCGCCGAGGTTCCAGCCCTCGCCGTACAGGATGATCGACTTTCCGTCGACGCCGTCCTTCTCCGGGGTCAGCCGGTCGAGGGCCGCGCGGACGGCGAGCATGCCGGCCTTCGGGTGGTGTCCCATCAGGTCGAAGCGGAAACCGTCGATCTTGTACTGGGCCGCCCACGTGACGACCGAGTCGACGACCAGCCTGCCCATCATGGTGTGCTCGGGCGCGGTGTTGGCGCAGCACGTGGAGGTGGCCACCGTGCCGTCGTCGAGCAGCCGGTGGTAGTAGCCGGGCACGATCGGGTCGAGCACCTCGGTGGAGTGGGTGTGGTTGTAGACGACGTCCATCACCACGCGCAGCCCGGCCCGGTTGAGCCCGGCGACCATGCCGCGGAACTCCTTCGTGCGCTCGTCGGGGTCCGTCGCGTACGAGCCCTCGGGCACCGTGTAGTGCAGCGGGTCGTACCCCCAGTTGAAGGAGTCTTTCGCCGCGGTCCTCGCCACGCACTCCTGCTGCCGCTCGGAGCCGGGCGGGAACGCGGCCAGGTCGCAGCCGGGCTCGGTACGGTCGGCCGCCCGCTCGGGCACGGTGGCGAAGTCGAAGACCGGCAGCAGGTGCACGTGTGTCAGCCCGTCGCCGGCCAGCGCCCGCAGCTCCCGCATCCCGGCGCCGTCGCCGCCGAAGGCCGCGTACGTGCCGCGCAGCGCGGCGGGGACGGTGGCGTCGGAGGCGGAGAAGTCGCGTACGTGCAGCTCGTAGATCGACGCCCGGTGCTGCGGCACGGCCGCGGGCTTGACCAGCCGGTCCCAGCCGCGCGGCTTGTGCGCGGCGCCGTTCAGGCTGACGAGCCTGCTGCGCGCGCCGTCGGGAGTGACGGCCAGGCTGTACGGGTCGGTGACCTCGTTCGTCACGGTCCTGCCCTCCCTGGGGGAGTAGACCGTGACGAGGAACGTGTACTCGCGGCCCAGCCACGTCGGCAGCCCGCGCACCGACCAGACGCCGGTCCGGTCGTCGCGCAGCATCCGGTGCACCCGGCGCCGGTCGGTGCCGGGCGCGTAGAGCGCCAGTGCGACCGTGCGCGCGGTCGGCGCCCACAACGACAGCGACGGGATCACCCGACCCGCAGGGCCCAGCCTGGCGGTGGCGGCCTCGGCGTAGACGTCGTCGAGCACGCCGGGCAGCTGCACACCGGTCGCGGCCAGCAACTCGCCCGCGGCGTCTCGCTCCACGGCCACGATCTGGCCGCGCAGAGCGCTCCTCACCAGTCCTGCGTCGCGAGGGTCCACCTTGAGAGCGGTGAAGGAGGCCAGGTGGGGCCACCGGCGTCGCTGCTCCTCGCTCATCGTGCCGGGTGCGAGCCGGATGAGCCGCGGGTCGCCGGTCAGCTCGCTCTCGTCGAGGGTGATGTCGCCGTCGGCGCTGAAGGCGAGCGCGTGCCGCAGCGACGGCTCGACGCGCCAGGCCACCGTGTCGCGGTCGATCCAGCAGGCTCTCGCCCTGGTCAGGTCGGCGGTCAGGTCGGCGTCCGCGCGTGGGGGCGGCGGTGGCCGGCCGCCTTCGGCGCCGGGGCGAGCCGGCCGACGGCGGATCACGCGGAACCCCGCATCCCCACTCCCGATGTTCACCCTGTGTGATCGTGATATTACCATTTATGCCCGGCTCGGGCGGAACGCCTGAGCGACACGGGTCGTCGGCCGCCACCGTGGCCGCCGTCCAGCTTGCAATGATTTCTGGAAATTTCTGCAACGTCTCATCCGGTTCCCGGCTCGCCCGACGGTGGCCGCGCGCCGTCCAGCGGTCCACCATGTGGGACGGCTTCCGCCGATATGAGTCTCACCTGCGGAAACGCCAAAGGGCGGGGCGCGCGGCCGACGGAAGGGCGCACGTGCGGATCAATGTAACAACTTGCAGAAATCTTGCGTCCCCATCTTTCCGGGAACGCCGCCTCGGCGTAACCTCCGGCGTACTCCGACCTCTGATTCAGACTGCTGTGAGGACAAGGACATGCGACGACTCTTAGCGGCCTCGGCCGTGGCGGCGCTCACCCTGACGGCCACCGCCTGCGGCGGCGGGGGTGGCGAGGCCGCCGCTCCCACCGCCTCCGTCACCGACCCGTCGAAGATCACCGGTGAGCTGACCTGGTGGGACACGACCAGGCCCGACAGCGAGGGCCCGACGTTCCAGGCGTTGATCAAGGAGTTCGAGGCGCAATACCCCGGCATCAAGGTCAAATATGTGAACGTGCCGTCCGACCAGGCCCAGAACCAGTTCCAGACGGCCGCGCAGGCCGGCACCGGCGCGCCCGACGTGATCCGCTCCGAGGTGGCGTGGACCCCGCAGTTCGCCTCGCTGGGCTATCTGCAGCCCCTTGACGGCACCCGGGCGGTGGATGACGAGTCCGACTTCCTGCCTGGGCCGTTGAGCAGCACCCAGTACAGCGGCAAGACCTACGCGGTGCCGCAGGTCACCGACACGCTGGCGTTGATCTACAACAAGCGGCTGCTGAAGGAGGCCGGCCACGACGAGCCGCCCAGGACGATCGCCGAGCTGAAGCAGGCCGCCCTCGACGTCAAGGACAAGACCGACGCCGACGGCCTGGCGCTCAACGTCGACTCCTACTTCCTGCTGCCGTTCATGTACGGCGAGGGCGGCGACCTGCTCGACGTGCAGAGCAAGAAGATCGTGGTCAACTCGCCGGCCAACGTGAAGGCCGTCGAGACAGTGGCCGACCTGATCAACTCCGGCGCCGCGCCCAAGCCGGCCACGACCGACAGCTACGCCAACGCCATGACGGCCCTCAAGGAGGGCAAGGCGGCCATGATCTACAACGGGCCGTGGGCCCTGTCGGAGATCTACCAGGGCAAGGAGTTCAAGGACAAGGCCAATCTCGGCATCGCCCCCGTCCCGGCCGGCTCGGTGAAGGCAGGCGCCCCCACGGGCGGCTGGAACCTGGCGATCTACGCCGGGTCGAAGAACATCCCGGCCGCGTACGAGTTCGTGCGGTTCATGACCACGGCCAAGGCCCAGGCGAAGATCGCCAAGGAGATCAGCCTGCTGCCCACCCGCACCTCCGCCTACGCCGACCCCGACGTGCAGGGCAATCCCGACGTCGCGGTGTTCAAGCCGATCATGGACACCGCCGTGCCGCGCCCGTGGATCCCCGAGGGCGGGCAACTGTTCCAGCCGCTGCTGGAGGGCTACCAGTCGCTCGTGGGCGGCCAGGCCACGCCCGCCGACATGCTCAAGAAGGTCGACGAGCAGTACCACGGGATCATGAAGGACTGGAGCTGACCGGTGGCAGTCTCGACCGGACGGGCTCCGGCCGCGGGCGAGTCCGCCCGCGGCCGGAGCCGCCGCCATGACAGCCCCGGACGGCTGAGACGCGCCCTGTCGGCCCACTGGTACGCCTGGGCGATGATCGCGCCGGTGGTGGTCGTGATGCTGGTGCTGATCGGCTGGCCGCTGGCCAGGGGCGTCTATCTGTCGCTGACCGACGCGACCGAGGCCAACATGGGCCGCACCATCGGGGTCAACGTGATCCCGTCCACGTACGAGTTCGTCGGCCTGGACAACTACCTCCAGATCCTGACCAGCAGCCTGTTCTGGGACAAGGTGCTCTGGACCGTGACGTGGACCGCGGTGTGCGTCGGCCTCCACTACGGCATCGGGCTCGGCCTGGCCGTGATGCTCAACCGCAAGCTGCGCCTCCGGTCGGTCTACCGGGTGCTGCTGATCCTGCCGTGGGCGGTGCCGGCGTTCGTGGCCGCGTTCATCTGGCGCTATCTCTACAACAGCGACTACGGCGTGATCAACGGCTTCCTCGAGATCGCCGGGCTGTCCGGCGTGGGATGGCTGGACGACCCGGTCACCGCGAAGATCGCGGTGATCGCGGTCAACGTGTGGATCGGGGTGCCGTTCATGATGGTCGCCATGCTCGGCGGCCTGCAGTCGATCCCGGCCGAGCTGTACGAAGCGGCCGAGGTCGACGGCGCCTCCCCATGGCAGCGCTTCAAGGCGATCACACTGCCCGGGTTGCGGCAGGTCTCCACCACCGTGGTCCTGCTCGGCACGATCTGGACGTTCAACATGTTCCCGATCATCTTCCTGGTCACGCGGGGCGGGCCGGGCAGCGAGACCGAGATCCTCGTCACCTACGCCTTCCGCGAGGCCTTCACCGGCATCCGCAACTACTCCGGCTCGGCCGCATGGGGCGTGATCATCCTCGCCATGCTGGTCGTGCTGGCCACCGGCTACCGCCGCACCCTGCGCAATCAAGGAGGCCCCTGGTGACCCGCGCGACCCGGCCCCGCGGCGAGCGGGGACCGCTGGCCTCCATCGGCCTGCACGCCGGCCTGCTCATCGCCGTGGCGATCTCGCTGTTCCCGGTGGTGTGGCTGGTGCTCACCTCGCTCAAGCCGCGCGACAGCTGGTTGTCGGCCGAGCTCCGGCTGTTCGACGACTCCTCGCTGGACAACTACGCCCGCGTGCTGACCGCCACCGCGTTCCCGCAGTGGCTGCTCAACAGCGTGCTGACGGCGGGGCTGACCATGGTGCTCGGCGTGTTCCTCGCCGCGACCACCGGCTACGCCGTCAGCCGCTTCCGCTTCCCCGGTCACCGCTCGGTCATGTGGCTGCTGCTGATCACCCAGATGTTCCCGGTGGCCATCCTCATCGTCCCCCTGTACAACCTGATGGCCGGGCTCGGCCTGCTCAACCAGATCCCCGGCCTGGTGATCGCCTACATGACGATCGCGGTGCCGTTCTGCGCCTGGATGATGAAGAGCTACTTCGACACCGTGCCAGTGGAGATCGACCAGGCCGCGATGGTGGACGGGCTGACGCCGTTCGGCACGTTCTGGCGGGTGGTGCTGCCGCTGGCCCGTCCGGGCATCGCGGTGACCGCGTTCTACTGCTTCATGACCGCCTGGGGCGAGGTCGGCTACGCCACGGTGTTCATGTCGCAGGAGGACAAACGCACGCTGGGGGTGGGCCTGCAGCAGTTCGTCGGCCAGCACTGGTCGGACTGGGGGCTGATGACCGCCTCCGCCGTGCTGATCGCGATCCCGGCGGGCGTGGTATTCCTCCTCGTGCAGCGCCACCTGATCACCGGGCTCACCGCCGGCGCGACCAAAGCGTAAAGTATTCGACCGATAACTGTACGCGACGAGGCTGTCGCAGGATCCTTGTCCACATGGACGGATTCCTCGACGAGACCTGCGGCGGGGTGACGGAGCTGCGCGTCCACGGTGTCTCCGGCACGCCGCCGGCGGGCATGCTCAACCACCCCCATCCCCGGCTGGTCGCGGGCGACGGCACCACCGGGTTCTACCGGCGCTGGTGGACGGCGGGCCGGCCGGTGGGCGACCGGGCCGACGTGCCGGGCGTCCGCCGGCGGGAGGCGTACGCGTGGGGCGGCCTCACCTCCGGCGGGCGGACGATCGCATTGTGGCTGCTCCTGCTGCCGTTCTCGCTGGCGAACCTGTCCTACTTCATGCTGCCCAGGCCGCGGGGCGGCGACCGGCTGCGGCACGTGGCGGAGGCGGCGCAGCGGCTGTTCGCCCTGCTGCTCACCGGCACCCTCGTCGGCGCCGTGACCCGGGCCTGCGTGGACCTCGTCGGCTGGCAGTGCACGGCCGCGGGGCGGGCCTGCACCGATGCGCTCGCGCCCGTCTGGCTGCGGTGGATGGGCGAGATGTGGGGGCACGAGCCGTCCAAGCGCCTGGCCGTCACCGCGCTGGCGCCGCTGCTGGTGGTCGTCCTGCTGTGGTGGATCGCCCGCCGCACCTGGCGCCGCGACGAGCGCAAGGGTGTCCCCGCCGGCGATCCTGAGAGCGGTCGCGCCGGGGATCCCGACGTCGGTTCCGTCTCTGGGTCCGTCTCTGGGCCCGGGGACGGGCCCGCGCGTGAGCGGCTGCTGCTGGCGCGGGCACGACTGTGGCACGGCGGCGCGCCGGTGTGGCGGCTGCGCGTCGTGCACGTCGCCTTCGCGATCGCCTCGATCGGGCTGGCCGTCGCCGCCCCCTTCGCGGGCACCCCGCTGGGGCTGGCGCTCACGTCGGCGAACGCGGGCGTCGAGCTCGCCGCCGCCGTGCTGGTGGTGCTGCCGTGGACCGGCCGGCGGCTGGACCCGCACTCCGGCGGGCGCGAGCCCACCTGGCTCAAGGTCGCGTGCCACGCGCTGCGGGTGGCCGCTCCGCTGGTGTTCCTGGCCACGTTCTGGGCGGCGCTGGCCGGTCTGCCGCCGAGCGCGGAGGGGCTCGTGCTGCCCGGCGTGGGCGCGGGACCGGTCCAGTTCGCGCTTATGCTGGGGCTCGGGGCGTTCGTCCTGGCCGCCACCTGGGTGCTGGCCCGCATGGACCGGCCAGGCCCCGGCGGGGACCCGCTCGACCGGCCGGCGATGGGCGGCCTCGCCGCGTGGTTCATGTTGATGGTGGCCGCGGGCTGCGCGAACGTGCTGGCGCTCGGCGTGCTCTTCTGGACCGCCACGTTTTTCGGGGTCCCCGGCAGCATGGCCGACCCGGGGCCGCCCGGCAGGAGGCTCTTCATCGACGACCCGGTCTGGTGGACGGCCGCCCTGGTGCCGCTGCTGGCGGCGGCGTTCGCCGGGGTGGCGATCGCCCTCTGGCTGATCCGCCGCGCCGAGGCGGGCAGGCTGGCGCCCGGGCTGGAGGCCCACTACGGGGAGCGCGGCGGCGCCGCGGTCGCGCGGAAGTGGGCGCTGGCCGCGCTCACCGACCGGGCCGGGCTGGTGCTGGGCGTGCTCACCGGCATCGGGGTGGCCGGGTTCGCCGTGGTGACCGCGATCTACCAGCTCCAGCTGTACACGCCGAAGGCGGGGTTCGCGGGGCTGCTCGCCTCGATCGGGAGCTGGGCCACGGCGGCCACCGTCGTCGGCCTGGCGCTGCTCGGCCGCCGCACGTACGGCAGCTCGCGGCTGCGCAGGACCGTCGGGATCGTCTGGGACGTGTCCACCTTCTGGCCCAGGGCCATCCACCCGCTGGCCCCGCCCTGCTACACCGAGCGCGTCATCCCCGAGCTGATCGCGCGCATCGGCAGGCTGGCCACGACCGATCGCGACACCGTCGTGCTGTCCGGGCACAGCCAGGGCAGCGTCATCGCGGCCGCGCTGGTCCTGCAGCTCGACCCGGACGCGCGCCGGCGGATCAGGCTGCTCACCCACGGGTCGCCGCTGCGCCGCCTGTACGCCCCGTTCTTCCCCGCGTACTTCGCCGGCCATGGCCTGCCGGCCCTGCGCGACGCGGTCGCCTGGCGCAACCTGTACCGGCTGAGCGACCCCATCGGCGGTCCCGCGTTCCGCCGCGCTGACCCCCTCGCCGCCGAACCCGATCGCGGCAACACGGTGGACCGGTTCTGCTGGGATCCGCTCCGGCCGGAGCCCGGCGAGCCGCTGCCCGAGGCGCGCTGGCACTCGGGCTACTGGCTCGATCCGCCCTACCACGACGAGCTGGCCCGGTTGATCACGCCCAGCCTGCCGCCCGAGCGTACGGCCCGGTAGCGGTCCAGGCCCGGGCGGGCCCGGATCACCAGGCCAGGACGAGCTTCTCGGGGGCGCGGTGGATCAGGGTGGCCGCCATGGTGACCTCGCCTTCGGCGAGGTGCAGCCCGGGCAGGTCGCGTACGAGCAGCTCCAGCGTGATCCGCAGTTGCTCGCGGGCCAGGAGCGCGCCGGGGCAGCCGTGCACGCCGTGCCCGAACGACAGGTGGCGCGCCGGCTCCCGCGCGATGTCGAACACGTCCGGCTCCGCGAACACGGCCTCGTCCCGGCCCGCCGAGGCGAACGACACGAACACCGTGTCGCCCTCGTCCAGCTCCATGCCGCTCAGCGTGAGCGGCCTGGTGACCCGGCGGCGGAAGCCCTGCACCGGCGCCTCGAACCTGGCCGCCTCCTCGATCGCCGCCGGGATCAGCTCGGGCCGCTCGCACAGCAGCTCCCACTGACGGCGGTCGCGCAGCAGGTGGTGCACGGCGGTGCCGAGCAGCGCGGTGGTGGTCAGGTGACCGGCCAGCATGAGGTTCTGGGTGTTGGACACGATCTCGTCGCGCTGCCGGGTGGTCGGCTCGCCGGGGCCGGGGGCCAGGCCGCGGACCAGCTCGCCGGTCAGGGTCTCCTGCTCGCGCGAACGGGCGGCGTGCGCGACCAGCCGGTGCCGCAGCGCGGCCACCTCGCGGGCGGCGGCGATCTGCTCGTCCTCCGGCATGGGCGTGAAGATCAGGTCCTCGGCGCGGTCGCCCGCCTGGATGACGGCGGGCACGTCGGCCGGGTCGAGGCCGAGCAGGTGGCCGATGACGGTCGCGGGCAGCGGCCTGGCGTATCCGCCCATCCACTCCACCCGGCCCGCTGCCGCGAACGACGCGACCAGCCCGGCCGCCGCGGCCTGGATGAACGGCCGCGCGGCGGCCACCCTGGCGGCCGACAGGCCGCGGGTGAGAGGCCTGCGGTAACGCTGGTGGGCCTCGCCGTCCGAGCTGAGCACCACGGGGGCGTTGCCGGGCGCGCCGGCCAGCTCGGCGAACGCGCGCGGGCTCGGCGTCACGTCGCCGCGGAAGGCGCCCTGGGAGGAGAAGTCGGCCGGCCGGCTCAGCACCTCGCGCACGTCCGCGTGCCGGACCACGAGCCAGGCGTCCAGCTCGCCGGCGAAGGTCAGCTCGGGGGTGGCGCGGGCGCGGGCGTAGACGGGGTACGGGTCGCGGTAGAAGGCCTCTCGATCCACACGTGCCATCGTGGCGGTCCGCGCGCGAGGCGTACAAGATCTGAAATTTTCTTTTAGTTCATACTTAAGCCTTGAAAGTTATATCCATGAGCGATTGAGTTCGGTCGTGCAGACCCTCAGATTGCTGGCCGCCGCCGCGCTCCTGTTAGCCCCCGTGGCCCTGAGCGCGCCCGCGCACGCCGATCCCGCGCCCCCCGTGGAGGACGCTCCCCAAGCGTCGTCCTATCCGCCGCCGTCCACGCTGATCACCTCTGGGACCACCTCTGGCCATGGGACCGCCGAAGGGCGGCAACGGCTGGAGACGGCCAAGAGGACCCGGCCGGTGGCGCCGGGGATCTCGCTGACCTCGTTCGACACCTACGACCCGCTCGGCTGGCTGCGCGCCGACGCGATCACCGCAGACCTGGCCGGAGAGCACGGAGCCAAGGCCGACTACGTGTTCTCCGGCGAGGTGTCCAAGACCGAGCCGCTGTCCGGCCCCGCCAGGCGCTCCCACGCTGTCGCCGCCGTCAACGGCGACTTCTTCGACATCAACAACTCCGGCGCCGCCCGGGGCATCGGTGTCCAGGACGGCACGCTCGTCCAGTCACCCGTCGCCGGGCACGAGAACGCGGTCGCGATCACCGGCGACGGCGTCGGACGCGTGCTCAAGATGTACTTCGAGGGCACCGCCACGCCCGCCGGCGGCTCGCCGATCACGCTCACCCAGTTCAACCAGATCGTGCAGGACGGCGGCGTGGGGCTCTTCACGCCGCTGTGGGGCTCCTACAACCGGGCCCGCGCCGTCGAGGGCGCCACGTCCGTCGCCGAGGTCGTCCTTGACGACGGCGTGGTCACCGAGGTACGCACTTCCGCGGGCACCGGCGCGATCCCGGCGGGCACCTCGATCCTGCTCGGCCGCGACGCCGGCGCCGAGGCGCTGTCCGCGCTGAAACAGGGCGACCGGGTCGACGTGAAGTACCAGCCCAAGGCGTCGGACGGCAGCACGGTCAAGGCGGCCGTCGGCGGCAACTGGGTGCTGGTCAAGGACGGTGCCGTACAGAACTCCACCGACACCAGCGCCCACCCGCGCACCGCCGTCGGGTTCTCGGCCGACGGCAGGAAGATGTACCTGCTGACCGTGGACGGCCGCCAGGCCGACAGCCGCGGCGTCACGCTCAACGAGCTCGCGGCGATGATGGTCGAGCTGGGCGCGGCCCACGCGCTCAACCTCGACGGCGGCGGCTCCTCCACCATGCTCGCCCGCGAGCCCGGCGCCGCCGACGTCCAGGTGGAGAACAGCCCCTCCGACGGCGGCGAGCGGCACGTCCCCAACGGCCTGGCGCTCTACGCGCCCGAAGGCAGCGGCAAGTTGAAGGGTTTCTGGCTGGAGACCGCGAGCGACCCCTCCAAGGCACCAGGCGTCGCGCCCGTCGCCGGTGGCCGCCCCGACCGGGTCTTCCCCGGCCTCACCAGGAGCCTGACCACCGCCGGGTACGACGAGACGTACGGTCCCGCCAAGGGCGAGCCCTCCTGGCGGACGAAGCCCGCCGTTCACGGCGTCGTCCGCGACGGCAGGTTCCACGCCCTGGTGCCCGGCCAGACCACCGTCACCGCCTCCCGCGGCCGCGCCAAGGGCAGCATCGAGCTGACCGTCCTGCAGCCGCTCCAGCGGCTCGGCGCCACCGCCGACCGGCTCGGCATCGCCGGCGCGGATGGCGTGGCCACGTTCGGCGTGGTCGGCTACGACCGCAACGGCAACTCCGCGCCCATCGAGCCCGCCGACCTGAAGCTCGGCTACGACAGGAACCTCTTCGAGGTGAGCGCCGCCGAGCACGGCTTCTTCACCGTCAAGGCCAAGCAGGCCTCGGCGGCGGGGCTGATCACCGCCAAGGTCGGCAAGCTCACCACCGCCGTGCCCGTCACCGTGGGGTTCGACGAGAAACCGGTCGCCGACTTCGAGGACGCGGCCGCGTGGAAGTTCGCCGCCGCCCGCGCCACCGGCTCGTTGTCGGCCGCGCCCGGTCACGACGGCGGCGGCCTCAAGCTGTCGTACGACTTCAGCACCTCGACCGCCACCCGGGCCGCGTACGCCGCCCCGCCGAAGGAGATCGTGGTGGAGGGGCAACCGCAGGCGTTCGGGTTGTGGATCCACTCCACCGGCAAGGGGGAGTGGCCGAGCCTGGAGTTCTACGACGCGCTCGGGCAGTCGCAGATCCTGCGCGGGCCGTACATGACGTGGACCGGCTGGAGGTACGTCGAGTTCGCCGTGCCGCCCGGCGTCGACCACCCGCTGCGGCTGCGGCGCTTCTACGTGGCCGAGACCAAGGCCGACGTGCAGTACACCAACGAGATCATGATCGACGGCCTGGTCGCCAAGGTGCCGCCGCCGGTCGACGCGCGGCCCGCGCCCAAGGTCGCCGACCCGGTGGTCAGGGACGAGGTGGCGACGATGCCGTGGCGGTTCGCGGTCATGTCGGACGCGCAGTTCGTGGCCAGGGAGCCGGACAGCGACCTCGTCGAGAACGCCCGCCGCACGCTGCGCGAGATCAAGGCGGCCAAGCCCGACTTCCTGGTCATCAACGGTGACCTGGTGGACGAGGCGTCGCCCGAGGACTTCGTGCTGGCCAAGCGCATCCTCGACGAGGAACTGGGCGGAGAGCTGAAATATCACTACATCCCCGGTAACCATGAGGTCATGGGTGGAGCGATCGACAATTTCAGGGCCGCCTTCGGCGACACCTACCGGACCTTCGACCACAAGGGCACCCGCTTCATCACCCTGGACACCTCCCGCCTGAGCCTGCGGGGCGGCGGCTTCGAGCAGGTGGCCATGCTCAGGTCCGAGCTGGACAAGGCGGCGAAGGACGCCTCGATCGGGTCGGTCACCGTCCTCTTCCACGTCCCGCCGCGCGACCCCACGCCGGGCAAGGGCAGCCGGCTCGGCGACCGGAAGGAGGCGGCGCTCGTGGAGGGCTGGCTGGCCGACTTCCAGCGCACCACCGGCAAGGGCGCCGCCCACATCGGGGCGCACGTGGGGACGTTCCACGCCGAGCACGTGGACGCGGTGCCGTACTTCATCAACGGCAACTCCGGCAAGAACCCCGCCACCGCACCCGAGGACGGCGGGTTCACCGGCTGGTCGCTGTGGGGCGTCGACCCGGTCACGCCGGCCGAGGCCGAGCACGTCAAGCGGAACTGGTTCGCCGACGCGCCCGACTGGATCGGCACCCAGGTGCGCCCGCACGTGGACGAGCTCACGCTGACCGCCCCGCCCACCGTCGCCGTCGGCGCGCCCGCCGAGGTGACGGCCGCCGTCAAGCAGGACGACAGGACGGTGCCCGCCGCCTACCCCGTCTCGGCGGCGTGGTCGGGCTCGCCCAACCTGCACGTCGGCAGCCGCAAGACGGCCAGGCCCTGGCACGTCGCCGTGCTCGACCCGGAGAAGGGCACGCTCACGGCGCTGCGCGAGGGGAAGGTGACGGTCGCGGTGACCGTCAACGGCGTCACCGAGCGGGCGTCGGTAGCGGCCACCGCCAAGGCCGCCGCCTGACCCTGCCTGATTGATCCCTCTTGTCCAGCCTCTGCACGCCGGGGCAGCGTCGTGCCGTCAAGGCGCGGCGCGGCCCCGGCGGCATCCCCGTCCTGGACGCCATGTGCGGGTGTGTATACCCTTTCAGGAGGTTTTCCTGGTGCTGAGGAGCCTATGGACAGACTCTCTGACGACGACCTGGCGCTGCTGCTCCTGATCCGATCCTTCGAGCTGAAGCTCCTCGACCTCTTCGAGCGGGGCGAGCTCAACGGCACCACCCACACCTGCCTGGGGCAGGAGTACGTCCCCGTGTCCCTGCGCCCGCTCCTGCGCGAATCCGACTGGGTGTTCAGCAACCACCGCGGGCACGGGCACTACCTGGCCAGGTTCGGCGACGCCGAAGGGCTGCTCGCCGAGATCATGGGCAGGAAGGGCGCGGTCTGCGAGGGAGTCGGCGGCAGCCAGCACCTGCGGCGGGACCGTTACCTGTCGACCGGCGTGCAGGGCCAGAGCCTGCCGGTCGCCGCCGGGGTGGCGCTGCGGCTGAAGCGGCACGAGCCGGGCGCGCTGGCGTGCGTGTACATCGGTGACGGCACGTGGGGCGAGGGCGCCGTGTACGAGGCTCTGAACCTGGCTCAACTGTGGCGCCTGCCACTGCTGGTCGTGGTCGAGCACAACGGCATCGCCCAGTCCACGCCCACGGCTCTCCAGATGGCGGGGACGATCGAGGGCCGGGCACGGGCGTTCGGCATCGGTCACCACCGCGTGGACCTGTTCGAGATTGCCCGCGTCCGGGCCGACCTGGCGCCCCTGATCGCCTCCTTGCGCGCCGACCCCCGGCCCCTGATCGTCGAGTTCGCCACCCACCGCCTCGGCCCTCACAGCAAGGGCGACGACACC